>CAYFYW010000447.1:0-5025 GCA_964347425.1 uncultured Nitrospirales bacterium | reverse complement strand
ATACTAGAGGTAATCCCCTTTTTGGTGTCCAAAGAGATATCGTAAAGAATCTCAAGTTCCCTTTCTCTTCCGATAAAATCCTTTGTTAAGAGATTAAAATTATGGAGAAAAAATAATTTAAGTTTTTTTAATTCCATTTCAGAATTTATAGATACACCAGTTTATTCCTGCCCCCTTTTTTTGCGAGGAAGAGTGCCTGATCTGTTTTCTCGAAGAGTTCTGATGGTGAAGAGGCGTCATCCGGATAAGAAGACAGGCCCATGCTGACAGTTAAATTGTCCGGTGGTAACCCGTGCTGACCTGTTATGTTGGATTTCTCAATATTTTCTTTTACTCTGTTTGCAATAGTTATGGCGTCTGCTTTGGGGGTCTGGGGTAGTATTATGACAAATTCGTCTCCACCGAACCTGGCTACTACGTCGATATTTCTCAGGGACGAGATTATACTAGCAGCCAGGGACTTAAGAAGCTTATCGCCCGTAATATGTCCAAATGTATCGTTGTAGTTTTTGAACCCATCTATATCAAGCATTAAAAGGCTGAAGGAGTGTTTATACCTCCTGAAGCGTGAAATTTCTTCGGCAAGTCTGTTGTTGAGGTAACGACGATTCAGGGTGCCTGTTAAAGGGTCTGTTAATGACTGCTTTTTCAGTTCTTCGCTCTTTTTATAAAGGAAGCTTCTTTCAATAGCAATTGCTGCGTTCGGGATAAAAGATTGTAAGAGTTTCAGATCGTTTTCATTGAAGATGTCACCGGTTATCTTGTCAACCATATTAAGCACCCCCGCTACCCTGTCTTCAATTTTTATGGGGATGCTCAGGAAGGATTTTGTTTTATAACGCGGTTTGTTTTTCTGGTTGATTCGGGGGTCCTTTTCAACATCTGTGACAAGTAAAGGCTTTCCACTTTCAAGGACCTTCCATGCGATTCCTTCCTCCCTGCTGGACCTCATGTCTGCTTTTTCTATGCCCTCCAGGCCCTTCTTGGCTTCTACAATAAGTTCGGAAGTTTCATTGTTTAATAGCATAAGAGACCCCTGTTCTGCTTTGAGAAACTGTGTGGATTTTGCGACTATGGTTTGAAGGAGTTGTCCGCTGTTAAGTAAAGGGGCAATTGATCTTGATAAATCAGACATGGATACCAGCACCTCTTCCAATTTTTTATCCAATGCGAGATGGAGGGCATGGTTTTCAAGGGTCACTTCAATATAGTCGCTAAAGGCTTTTATGATTCTTACGTCTTCCTCTGGGAGTTTTCTGTCAAGAATTGCTATTAATCCCTCCAGGGTATTATCAATAAAAATGGGGAACAGATGTAAGAGGTCTGTTTCTCCGGCAGTTCCTTTTGGTGTAATTCTTGCTGTCTCGAACTCTGAGGTAAAAACCGGGGACCTGGTAACTACTATTTGTTGGATAAGAGTATCTGCGGAATCAAGACGGATGCCCAGAAGAAGATCCTTTTTTTTGCCGCTAACACTCACTGCTTTATATGTCAAGGTTTTACTGTCCAGTATAAGTGTGGCTACTGAAGTAGGGCCGAGGATAAATTCAATAGTGTCGATAATGTATCTATTGATGGCGTTTGTATTGTTTGACAATTTTGCGAGAATATTTATGTCCACGAGAGACGTGAAACGGGCGAGTTTTTCTGTCAATCTGTGTTTTTCCTGAAGATTGTTCAGCAGATAATTCATTACCGTATAAATATACTGGGCGATATTTCTAAAGCAGATTTCATCAACAAAATTGAGAGGCTTGGTAATTGGTATCTCTTTAAGACATTTTTCTTTTGTAATTGTGAAAAATTCAAGGAAGTCCTCATAAGAGCTAAAACCGTTTCTTCCAGTGATAACGGCTTTTTCATTGAGGTAGGTTATTGGCACCGAGAAATTCATTATCTTTGCGCTGCATTTGTATATCAGGGGTTCATTCAATTTAATAGGTTCAAACATAAATCTCTCACAATAAGCGGGGCAGTCCATACCGTTATCTGTTAAGGCCCTGAAAATGTTACATAATGGATTCTGACCTGTAGTTAAAAGGAGAGTACCATTCTCATCATATATACTGAGGTCAAATCCATTGATTTTGGAGAGACTCTTTAAGTAGTTTTTCAGTTTCTCTGAAGAGAACAGGTGTCTTAACGCAGTGTTTTTTGCCCTACTGTCGGGGGGAGATGAATCTGGTTTATTGTTTTCTGTCGTCATTTTCAGAAATCTCCTGTTGTATTTCGAATAATGACAAACTTCACCCCAAAGAATCCCAGGTTATTTTCAATGTGAGGAATGTAAATAAATTTATCATATTTAGAGGATATTGTCAATGTATATAAACTCTTTTAACTCTCTTTCCTATAGTTACAAGGATCTCATATGGTATGCTGCCTACCCTGTCTGCAAGGTCTTGAGCAGTAATTTTCTCTTTTCCCTGGCTTCCTATCAATACAACCTCGGTGTCCTCTTTCACGTTCGGTATTTCTGTAACGTCAACCATGATGGTATCCATACATACTTTCCCTACTATCGGTGCACGGTTGCCATTTATGAGAGCTTCCCCTCTGTTTGACAGTTTTCTGCTGTAACCATCTGCATAACCGACAGGTATCGTTGCTATAGCACTTTTTCTCTTTGTAATAAAAGTTCTCCCGTAACTAATGGGTGTCCTAGGGGGCACATCTTTAACAAAAATGACCTTACTTTTTATGGTTAACACCGGTTTGAGATCTTTTATTTTTGTTGGTCCATAGCCGTAGAGCATTATCCCTGGTCTTACCATATCCAGGTGTGAGTCGGGAAATTGCAATACAGCAGCGCTGTTGGCTATATGTAATAGCTTAAAACGGATATTTTTCTCTCTTAGCGATTCAACGAGGTTGGTGAAACTCATCAGCTGGTCTGCAGCAAAGTCTTTGTCAGTCATGTCGGTATCGGAGAAATGACTCATGAGCCCCTCGATCTGAATGTTCTTTATTTCGGCTATTTTTATAATCTCTGGAAGTGCATCTGCAATCCTTAATCCAACACGTCCCATCCCGGAGTCCACTTTTATGTGAACAGGTACTTCACGGTTGTATTTACAGGCCTTGTCAGAAAAAGCCTTGGCACTTTTGAAATTAAAAACTGCAGGTGTAAGGGAATACTTCAGGTATGCGTCTATATTGTCATTTTCAAAAAAAACGAGAATCGGTGCTTTTATGCCTGCTTCCCTGAGCTCAATTGCTTCTTCTATAAAAGCAACGCCGAGCATAGAGGCCCCGCTTTTTAAAAGATGCTGTGATACCTTGACAGAACCGTGTCCATATGCGTTAGCTTTAACAACCGCGAGTATTGATGTATTCCCGGCTTTTTTTCTAACGACTCTGAAGTTGTGTGAAAGAGCTTTAAGGCTGATTTCTGCAAAGGTTTTTGGAAACTCCACTTATGATTTGTTTCCCTTGTTTTCTTCAGGTTCCTCAGACTTTTTCTTTGGGGTTACATCAATTTCAGTCGGTTCAGAAGTAGATTTTTTGAAATTTCTTAGTGCCTCCCCTATACCCTTACCTATTTCAGGCAGTCTTTTGGCACCGAAAAGGATTACCACAATAATTAGTATTATAATCAGCTCTGTCGGTCCAAGACCAAACATTTCATCCTCCCCTCTATAATGGGCTTTTAGCCCTCCTGGCAAGAAAACTCATCCGAGTTTTCTCGCGTGGTTTGCGGTTCAATTTCTTTGAGACACCTTCAGGGCACAGATAATACTGTGCCTCCTCGGGCGTATTAATGTTAATAAAAGACCTTAACTCGACATCTATGATTTGTATTTCCTCGGTACCAATATATTTTACCCTTTTATTATATAAAAATTCTTTTAAACCTGTCTTACCGGCAGTAATTGCTTTTTCCATATGTAGCATAAGCTTTTTTGAATAGAATGAAAAGAGAGGTTCTATAAAGTCGAATTGACCCGATCCCGAGGGGGGGAGAGGGGATTTTGGTACCACCGCATCATAATTGCCTCTTTTTTCAGCCAGGTGTTTTATAAGACGTTTGTTTATAAACGGCATATCACATGCAGTTATAAATACCCACTGGTTTGAAGAATTCAAAAGCGAGGTGAATATCCCTGTCATCGGACCACGCACGTTGTAAACGTCTCCGAGCAGTGGTACCCCGAGGAATAGATATATTTCCGGCTGGTTAGTGACAATAAAGACTTCCTCAAAGAGTTTTGTTATTATCCTGAGATTTCTTTTGATAATTTGTTCACCATCGACTTCGAGAAAGGCTTTCAATACCGGCATTCGTTTGTTTTCACCACCCGCAAGTATCACGCCTGTACAGTCTTTTAAAATGTCAGCCATAGAAAATTAAAGGGTTAAAGAATCCTTAAAAGAGATTTTCTATCAATAAATTTCCCTCTTTCGTGTTTAACTTGAACTATTGACTCACGTATAAATAATGTCTGCTTTTTCGTCATTCCCGAAAGTCTGAATCGGGAATTCATGTTTTAAGTTTTTAGCTCTGGATTCCCTCTATGAGTCGTAGACCGATCAAGCATGCCCTCTGACTTGATCAGGGGTCGGGGAATGACGGCACTATCAGCCGTCTCGCCGGGGTCTGTTAAGGCGGACATTTTGATTTTTACTTTACTCCCGGGTCTCTAGATTCAGGGATAATATTTTATATGCTGTGATTAAATCAATAAAATCTATTTATCTCTTTTTCCTATAACATTGATTATCTCTTTAGTTTCCAGGGCCACTTCAATTTCTTTTTTTTCGTGCATATTTTTTATTACCGCCCTGTCTTTTTTCAGTTCATCTTCTCCAAGGACAATGACGTTTTTTACACCAATGCGATTAGCCTTTCGCATTTGGCTGCGGAGTGATGAGTTGTCATAGTTTACTTCGACCCAGAGCCCTTTAGCCCGGATTTGTTCGGCAAGTAAAAGACCTTTTTCCGAAGCCTCATGACTCAGAAAGCATAAAAAAAGGTCAGGTACCTCTGGCTTTTTCATTGAACCTTTTATAAGCGGTATAATCCTT
>CAYFYW010000446.1:0-4964 GCA_964347425.1 uncultured Nitrospirales bacterium | reverse complement strand
TAACGAAAGTTCATCTTATTGATGCCAGATGAGGTGCCATTAAATGACCTTTACGATCTGCAGCGAAATGTTCCCGAACTGCCACGATTATTAAGAAGAGTGTTGTAGAGTATCTCGGTCTTCCTTACATTTTCTTTCAGATTGAACAGGCTGGTTACCCTTCTCAAGCCGGCTGTTCCCAGACGACGGGCTAAATCTGGAGATTTTAGAATCGATTCCATCTTTAATGCAAATTCCTCGGTATTCCCGAACGGTACAAGGAAACCGGTTTGATTTGAGACTACCGCCTCATTAACACCCTCCACATCAAATGCAACAATGGGCTTTGCTTTGGCCATTGCCTCAAGAATGGTTATGGAGAAGGCTTCGCCTCCGGACGAGAAGACAAAAATGTCCATAATATCCAGGAGATTGACAATGTCATTTCGTTCTCCGAGAAATTGAATCCGGTCAGCCAGATTCATCTCTCTAACCAGAGTTTCTAGAGATTGTCTGTCAGGTCCATCGCCAATGATTATTACGACAAAGTCAAGACCTTTATCACGCAAGTAGAGTAGCGAGTTAAAGAGAAAGGGATATTGCTTTTCAGGAGCAAGGCGTCCAATCGTGCCAAGAACAGGTATATATGGTGCAATGCCCAGAGACTTTTTTAACTTTTCGGGACTACATGGGGTTCGGGTAATTGATTCCACATCCACTCCGTTATAGATCAGCGAAATTTTGATGCTTGGGACTTTTTCTCTCAGTCGAAGACTCTTTTCCATTCCCTTGGAGATAGCTATGAAGTAATCGAAAAATGGATTTAGCAGGTGATTAAAGAAAACGACTCGTTTTCTGCGTTTCACAGGAGAACCGATTGTTGTACCGTGGTCTGTGTGAATGGTTAGCGGGGCGAAGCCCAGTAGCGAGCAGAGTTTGCCAAGAGGATTCTGACCGTGAATGTTTACAATATCAAATTTTCTCTTTCGGATGAGGGTAATCAAGCGGACTGCCCTCAACAGATCGAATCCGTTTTTCATATTAAGTCGAATTACTTCGTATCCGCTGGCAGCGATTTCTTCTGCCACAGAAGTCCCTGAGAAAAGCACACAAACAGCTATTTCGAATTGACTCTTATCATGCGTATGACACAGGGAAAGCACAAACTTTTCGGCACCGCCGATGCTGCCAAGCGGCAAAACGTATAGGATTTTTATCTTTCTGTTCATTGCGAATCCGTATCAAAATCTGCAAATACGGCTGATCGCGCATTACCGATATCCTGATCCAGACCAGCGCTTTCAGTGTCATCTATAAATGTACCATTTCCCGAGTTTTGAAACAGTACATTTCGAATTTGTGGATTGATTTTAAAGTTTACAGGATTTATGCTGCTTATTGATCCATATCTCGATACTACTCCGTCGAAAGTTCTAGCTATTGTTCCAATATACGTGCCATTTGTGTAATGTATATGCCACCTATTGTCCAACGTTAGGGTCGTCTGCTCTCCATAAATTTGCAACAAACAAGTCAAGTATTCCATCATTATCATAATCAAACCATACCGGAGTTCTTCCCCGGCCTTTGGGGTCAGATACACCGGCTGAGAAGCCATATCAGAGAACATAGTCTTACCATAATTCAAAAGCAATAATTGTCTTTTATGCCACTTGCAGAAATTGTCTTCTAAGGCTTGCACAGTTCGGTGGTTGTCGATTTGATATATCCTTTTTCCGCTTTGAAGGAGTTGGTTGTCTAACTTGTCTCCGGTCCTCTCTCTAAGGACTAATAAAAGCAGCGAGGACAATTAACCCTGCATCTACAAACAACTTCGTAACCTCTCCGTTCCTTCTGATGTTCTCTCTTCTGTCAGATTGACTCAAACCGAGGTCTTTATTGAGACCGTGCCGGATATTATCGCCATTCAACACAGAGCTGTTTATTTTCTTCATGTGGAGTTGTTTGCATAAGGAATGTGCTATTGTCGATTTCCCGGATGCAGACAGACGGGTGAACCAGAGTACGCAGCTCCTGTAGCCATTCTCCAGTGTGCGCTCCTCTACTGTTACAGATTCTTCATGCCAGTAAATGTTCTTCTTTTTCAGACTCACAACCCCAATTGAGGCCAATGTTTTGTGGGTAAAATGCGATTCATGGAATAATTGCAAATTCGAAATGGTCTTCGTTCCAGATAGCCCACAGTCCCTTCCCGACATAACCATTGTAAATATATTCGCCCAGCGGGGCATCAACAGGAACATCGTGTGTGATATATTCGGTTACATTTGCACCTGGAGCCAGGGTCACCTTTTCAGGACCGTATAAAGGCTCGGGAACCGGGGGATAGATCTCGCCGTTAGGAAGTATTAAGTTTGTAGCAAATAGGAAAGTTCGGAATTTCCCTGTATTATTGGTTGCTGTCGCGTGAAGTCCCAAGACACCTCCCCGGGGTACTGGAGAGACATCTGGAGCAAGAGTTAAACTCACAAAGGGAGGCTCTTCAATAACCAGACGCTGGTTAACATTCACATTGGAAAGCTGCTGAACAACTCCGCTTGGCCAGTGGATAGTTACCCTATCGACAAGTGTTTCTTTTCCCAAGCCAAATTGGAGAATCTGTGAATTTTGAGAAAAGGTATGCATGCCTCCAGTTTGCTGTCTTGTTAGCCTCAAAGATCCTGCATCCAAACTTACTACGGAGCCAATTCCATCTCGATTGGATACATTCCCGACCAGTTTTATCTGCAACCAGTTATTGTTCGTTCCCTGATTTTCCAGGAGCACCATCCGTCCTGAAAAGAATGGAGCGCCACCCAGGCCGTTCAAGACCACAATATCCAGGAAACCATTGTTGTTGTAATCGGCCACTGCTGCAGTTTCTCCACGGCCTTCAACTGACACCTGAGCCCCAGCACTTGCTGCCACATCAGTAAAATGACCCTGACCGTCATTTTCATACAGTCTGTTAACCTCATTGAAGATTCCTCCTGTGTATACAATGTAGAGATCGGGATCACTATCATTATCAAAGTCTGCAAACACTGCCGACACTGCCTTCTGAGTAGTGAGTACGCCTTGTCCTAATCCAGAGTAATCTGTCACATCCAGAAACTGACTGCCCCCCGAATTTTGAAAAAGCATATTTTTGTAACTGCCCGGATCGATATTGATGTTAAACGGACTTACCATGGCAATATTTCCGAAAGTCGATATTATGCCACCGAAGCTCGAGAATGATTGATAAATTCTGCTGAATCGTATATGCCATCTGTTTTCAGGCGGACTAAACCATATATAAATTCCAGGATCGCTACGTACTGGTTCTCCATGATTCTCGGGAAGACTAGCATCAAGGGAGAAAGGAATATCGAGCGGTTGGTATTTTCCGGAGCCGATATAAACAAACTGAGGCTTGATTTTCTCAAGATAGAAATACAGGTCAAATTCCACAATCTGTGAATCATAAATCTCGAAATCAAACCCCTTTTCGGAGTCATCAACCGCCAATTGATAATATAGTGTGTCAGCATCTGTTTCGTAATTATCTCCGGAGCCACTTCTACAGAGGAAAACGTCTACTTTGCCGTCATTGTCATAATCGCCCAGAGCAAAACTCTTCACATTTTCCACATTTGATAATCCTGAGTCTGATACAAAGCGAAAAGTTCCGTCCCCATTATTCAGATAGATATCAACATGCCATCCTAAATAGATAATGTCCAGGATACCATCATTATTGATATCGGTGGTACTGGCCTGCCTTACTCTCTTAATACCTCCAAGACCTGCGCTTTCAGTAATATCGGTAAAGGTCCCGTTCCCTTCATTCCTGAAAAGAACACTGGGGGCATCATCCCTCTTCCCATTGGCAATGAACAAGTCCAGGTGGCCATCAATATTGTAGTCTAACCATACAGGGTTTCTTCCACGTCCCTTCGGATCTTGAAGGCCAGCGGAATCCGCTATATCAGTAAAAACACTACCTCCGTTGTTCTGATAGAAATAATTTGCTTTCGTACCATATCCGCTCTGCGCACCCAGGACCTGATATAGATCAAGGTCGCCATCATTATCAAAATCACCCCAGGCTGCTCCATGGAAATCTCCGGTCAAGACGATACCAGCGTGCATGGTGATGTCTTCAAATGTGCTGTTTCCCTGATTTCGATAGAGAGACGGACGTTGTGCGTGGTGGCGTATATAAAGATCTGTCCAGGTGTCCTGGTCAAAGTCTCCCCACGAGAGACCAAAAGAGGGAGTGAGGGGATAAGATAAACCGGCTTCAGCAGTCATATCAATGAATTGTAATTCCGTGCTATATACGCGAGGAGAATAGAAAGAAAGAACAAAAAAAATGATCATGAAGTATTCAAATACGGAGAAGAAAATTCTTTTTATAGTCCTTTGGAAATAATGCATTATCAGATTCCTTTGCTCGGGACTCAGTGTTGGAAAGCCGAAGTAATCCCAAATTCAAAATAATCTTCACTCCAAATGTTTCGAAATCCTTTACCAACATAGCCGTTATAGGTGTAAACCCCCGTTGGGGCATTAATGGGAATATCGTGGGTAATGTATTTGGTCGTAGTATGTCCGGGAGCCAATGTTATCTGTATCGGTCCGTGTAAAAATTCTGGAGGCGGCGGATAGAGATTGCCGTCAGGAAGCGAAACGGTCGTTGCAAATAGAAAAACCCGATATTTACTTGTATTATTAATCATTGTTGCCTGCAGGCCCAGTACTCCGCCGGGAGATACTGAAGTATTATCCGGAGTCAGACCCAGAGCTACAGGTTCATAAGTAAATTTCTGAACCCTGCCATTAAAGCTGTCAGTTACGTATATATTTTTTCCTGAATCATCTATGGCTATGTATAACGGATGGTCGAACTCGCCGTCTCCGTTGCCATGATAGCCCCATTGCGTTATGAAGTTTCCTGAGGCATCGAACTTCTGAACCTGATCCTTTTTTTCATCGACAAC
>CAYFYW010000445.1:0-2452 GCA_964347425.1 uncultured Nitrospirales bacterium | reverse complement strand
AATAACCGCCTTCATAAAAAACAAAAAAAGAAAGACTCCGCTTATTGACGACTTTATCCGGCAAAACAGGCACAGGTTAAAAAACAGCCCCTTAAGAAAAGTGAATACCAGGGCAGAGGGCAAACATTACCATCTTCTTGATATATTCAATTCATTAAACAAAGAATACTTCAGGGGAAGGGTCTCGGCTTCTATTACGTGGGGCGTTAGAGGGCCGAAGCGGGCGGCGAGAAAAAGGACGCTCGGCAGTTACAGCAGTCAAAACAACATGATAAGGATTAGTCCTATACTCGACAGAAAAAACGTGCCTCGATATTTCCTGGAATATGTTGTCTATCATGAAATGCTTCATGCTGATATGGATAGCGAGTGTTATGAAGGCAAGCGACCGGTGCATTCTAAAGAATTCAGGAACCGCGAAAGACAGTTCAGGCATCATGAAAAATGCGTTACATGGGAAAAGAAGAGGTGGTAAGAAAGTATGTTTTGCAAAGAAGGAATTAATTCTTAAAAGTTGTATCGTTAACAGTTATTTTTGTCCTGCAAAATTCCCCGCACATTTTGATCTCACCGGGCAACTTCATTAGCAGACCGGTTTTTTTAACCGATTATCAGCCCATTCAAGTTGATTCCACAATATCCCGATAACAGAGGTGCAATAAGGAGGTGAGAAAATGTTTAGTGAATTAAAGCAGTGCAGTATCTGCAAAAAAGAGTACACCTCAATGCATGTTGAATACAAACCGGGGGTATTGGTGTATGTCTGTCCTGCATGCATGGAAAAGTCCAGGGATAATTTTGTCTGGCTGTGTCTTAACTGCGGAAAGTCCTATTTCAGGCCCAAAAAATTAGTGCTCGGACGGCTTCAACATTCCGGACTCGGAAATGCATCTTTGCTGGGTGAAGGCATCCAGTTAATCCAGGGGATAGAGATATGTATAGAATGCGATCCTCAGGGCATACTGGAATACGTTTACGGTAAAGAGGCTGAACTGGATACCAGAATCTGCGGAAATTAGAAGTCTTTCATTTATTATTTGGTAGCTGAAATTTTTCATAATTCTTTCTGACTGGCGGCGACTCCATAAATCCGTATCTGTCATAAAGCGATTGCGCAAACAAGTAGTCTATGTGTTCCGTTGAATCCGGGTGGTATCCGAAAACCTTGTCCCAGACATCCCATCGTTCCATACATAAATAAACAAGGATTGGATCGGATATATATTTTTTCAGTTTACTGTAAAGATATTGATACATATAGACCCTCAACGGCTTTACATACCTTACTTTCGCGTCATCACCAAGCACCATTTCACCACAGGTCAGCCTGGAGCAAGGATAGTTGTTTTCCATCTTCTTTTTCATCTCAGGATTGAAGCGGAGGCTCCCGATGGATATCCACGCGACATTTTCCTGTTTTACCGATTCAAAAACCTGCCTTACCAGCGCCTCGTAACCTTTCTCCCACCCTTCATAAAAGATCATGGGATCAAAATGCAAGCCTACAAGGTAATCGGCCCTGAATATTCTGTGCATGGCGTCAAGACGGTATTCAAGCGATGCAGTCCGATGCTCTTCGGTTCTTATCATATAATCCGTGTTCAATGACCATGAGACGACTGTTTTCCCTCTGTGGTCAAGAGGCAATATTGAGTCAACGCAGTCGGATTTTGTTTTCAGCTCAAGTACGGCATTCTTCAGGACGGTAAATTCCCGAACAAGTTTTGCGGCCTGGCCCGTCTCCTTTTCCAGCGCCAGACTGTCACCGAGTTCCCATGTGCCAATACGGAACAGTCTCCGCGGCTCTCCGGATATCTTTTCTTTTACTTCATTCATAATAGCATCGGTATCGTCAACGACCTTTATTGATCCGTCCGTCAGGTAATTCTGGAGGAAGCAGTAAGAGCACTCGTAGGGGCAGTTATGAACGGACCTCAGGACATGGACACGGCAGCAGAGATATTTTTTGTTCATAGTAGCGCATGCACCCATTGCCTCGCCTTTTTTTGGCATCGACTGAAGTCTCTTTTTGCCGTCTCTGAAATTCAGAATCCTGTTATTCATGTCAGATTCCCATAAGGTGACTTCCAGGGTCTGCATATAATGATAATCACGCCGTTTGTGGAGGGCGGAAATCAAAGCTCATCAAGGATATCCTCTATAGCTTTTTTGAACTCCCGTGATTTTAACGCATCGAGAATCACCCCCCATTTCGAGGGGTCCCGGACATCTACCGATAAATTTATATTTTTATTTTCAAGCGCTCTGTCCCAGTTGACGTTTACTCCCTTCGGGAGTTTGAGCGCGTCGATTTTTTTTTGAATTTTTGAGTTTTTTTCAGAAAGAATGGGAAATTGCTTCAGGTGTACCAGACCGCGCAGTTTTTCTGTTTTTTCACGGGGAGCGAGTGACGAATCGAAGAGCTCCTGGACATCCGGCTCGGAGAGAAAGT
>CAYFYW010000444.1:0-6267 GCA_964347425.1 uncultured Nitrospirales bacterium | reverse complement strand
GACGGGAAGTCTTATGTCAAGGTGCTCTCCTATCCTGAAGGCCTGAATTGTGTTGTCGTATGCCTCCTGAGCGTTCTCGGAATAGAGCTGTATCCAGCCCGAATCCCTGGCACCCATTGTATCTGAATGGTCGCCGTGTATGTTAAGAGGTGCTGACAAAGCCCTGTTTACTACCGGCATCACGATCGGCAGCCTGTCGCCTGCGGCAATAAAGAGCATCTCCCACATTAGCGCAAGCCCCTGGGATGATGTCGCTGTTGCTACCCTGCCGCCTGCTGCTGATGCGCCAATGCATGCGCTCATGGCGCTGTGCTCGCTTTCAACAAGCACCATCTCTGTCTTTACTTTCCCGTCGGATATAAAGCTCGAAAATCTCTGCATCAGGTCTGTAGCAGGGGTAATAGGATAGGCTGCGCATACATCCGGGTTAATCTGCTTCAGGGCCTCTGCAACTGCTTCGTTTCCTGTTACAGCAACAATCCTTGACATTATTTCCCCTCCTCTTCCATGACTATTGCTTTTTTACCCTTTTTCCCCGGGCATTCAAGTGCACAGATGCCGCATCCTTTGCAATAGTCGAAGTTAAAGCCGGCCCTCTTGCCGTCCTTAACAATCACAGACATATCAGGACAATAGATCCAGCAGAAAAGGCACTGTATGCAGTTTTCCTCTATCCATTTCGGTTTGAATGCCCTCCAGGAGCCTGTCTTGAATTTTACCGCATTTCCTGCCTCTAAAATGACAGAGCCCGGTGTAAGTTTTTCCCATAACTTTTTGCTCATCCCTGTTTTACCTCCTCATAGCCGCGTTTCGTTGCATCGAGGTTGCCGTCTATAATCTTCTGGGAGAATTTCTTTCCGAAACTCTTTCTCACGTTCTCTAAAAGTATGTCTATTGATACAATGCCGGTCACTTTGGATAACGCCCCGAGCATTGAGGCATTGGGAAGAGCCCTTCCAATACAGTCCAGCGCAATCTTTGTGGCATCAACTGTAAATACTTTCTGTGTAGTCTTTGCCTTTAGTTTTTCCCTGATTTCTTTCGGGCTCTTTGATGTGTTTACAATGAATATGGTTTCGTCGCCGGCGCCTTCAGTTACGTTAACGCCGTCCAGAAGAGTGGCGTCTGCAATGCTGACCACGTGCGGATGAAGGACCGGGCAGTACATTCTTATTTCTTTTGAGCTTATCCTGTTATAGGCCCTCAGCGGAGCGCCTGCCCTTTCAGGGCCGTATTCAGGGAATGCCTGCACATGTCTTCCGCCGCTCAGGCACGCGTCAGCAAGGACTTTGGCTGCTGTAACCGTACCTTGCCCTCCCCGACCGTGCCAGCGAATCTCCGTCGTCTTTTCCATGGTTATTATTCCTCCAAAAATATTTTTTATACAGGGTTACTAAAGAATTGAATACGGACATTTACTATATCCTAAAATTGATATCATTTTCAAGCAATTAAATAAAGCACTTGTAATTCAGACACTGGACTTCAGACTTTAGAACATCAGACTTTTCTATCTCTGTTTTTGGGTATAAATCCTGGTTTTCCTGGATGAGCCTTCTACTATATTTGCTGGTACTGATACAGCTGCTTTCCTCATCTGAAATGTCAGCCCCCAAATCTCACTCTTTGGGAATTTTTTTGTTTATCTGCTGACTGCCACCCCTTTATTTTTGTATAATCTCTACCCATTTTTCTTCCCTGAGTCCAATGTCTGATGTCTATGGTCTAATGTCTGAATGACGGATAAGGTACTTGCGGGGTTGTACATGCCGGATATGTGTTAGAATCTGGAATTTGTGTTGTTAAAAATACTTAATTTCAAAAAAATATGGCGATATTAATCTGATTTGGCTTAAAATGTATACGACATTTTAGTATTCAAGATTTCAGTAAAATCTGAATTGAGCGATGATGATTTCTAAATCAGGAAAATCTGTAACAACTCGGTCACTGATAAGAAAAGATTTAAAGCAAGAGAAAATTTATTTATTAATATGTTTCTCCCCGTTATATTTTACGGGGTTTAATCGCCTATTTTAGGTATAATGAGGGTTTGTGCAAACAGGTTAAAAAATAACAGGTTTCGTGGATAAAAAAGAAAATGGATAAGAGACAGCATGACGGTAGAGGGCTCAAGGCAGCAATTTTCGACCTGGACGGTGTTATAGTGAACACTGTGCCTATCCACTTCAAGGCATGGAAGAGGATGTTTGAAGAATACGGCAGGAAATTCAGCTTTCAGGATTACAAGGAAAAAGTTGACGGAATCCCGCGTATTGATGGCGGCAGGGCCATCTTAACAGACCTTTCCGTTAAGGAACTTACTAAAGCGACCGATAAGAAACAAAGGTATTTTCTTGAATATTTAAAAAAGGAAAAAATCCCGGTTTTCAGGTCAACAGTAAAACTGATGAGGGAGTTGAAAAGAAGGGGTATTAAAGTAGCTGTGATATCATCCAGCAAAAACTCCCCCTATATCCTGAAGAGAACGGGCATTATAAAACTTATTGACGCAGAGGTCAGTGGAAATGACATCACAAAGGGAAAGCCGCACCCGCAGATTTTCTTTATGGCTGCTGAGAAGGTAGGGATAAAACCGGTAAACTGTGTAGTGTTTGAAGATGCAATTCTTGGTGTCGAGGCTGCCAGGCGGGCAAAGATGCCGTGCGTAGGGATTGACCGTCACAATGATCCGCAGGGATTAAAAGAGGCTGATATAGTCGTTAATGATCTCAGAGAAATAAATTATAATCAACTGGTATCCTTATTTTGGGGGCGCTGACGAAAGATGGAAGACTATTTTGCAAATTATCTATCCGATACCCACTGGCAGATCTTTGAAACGGGCTGGGACCCCGAGCTGCAGAATCTGCACGAGACCAGATTAGCCCTGGGCAACGGCTATATAGGAAGCCGCTCTATCCTGGAAGAAAATCCCCCCGACTGCCGTCCGGGGACGTTTTTTTCCGGCTTATACGAGGGGACCCGGTCGCTGGTGCCCGAGCTTGTTAATGCACCGAATCCAATTGACTTCAGGATAAGTGTTGGCGGAGAAAAACTGGGTGTAGTAACCATGGATGTAGTAAATCATAAGCGTATCCTTGACATGTACAAGGGAATTCTGGCCCGGCATACAACATATTCAAATGCAAGGAAAAAGAGATTTAACTATCAGTCAATGCGATTCTTCAGCATGTACGACGAAAATATTGCCGTAATGCAGGTCTATCTCACTTCTCTGGATGAGGATGCGACTTTTACTCTTACAAACTCAATTGATGCATCAATTATGAACAGGGGGCTTGTTACAGAAGGCGATAAACAACATGTAACCGTTGTGGAGTCCAGTAAATCGGGCAGTGTCAGGTGTGTGTGTACAAGAACAATCGAAAAGGGGATCCTGATTTCATATAGAAGTCAGGTTGTTGTAAAGAAGGGTAAAAAAGTATATAGCGCCCCTGACTGGACGTTTCAACTCCGCCTGAAAAAGGGGGAATCTGCCTGCATAACAAATTACCTGTCGTTTCACACTTCATTCGGTGCTTCTATGGAAAAAACAAAAAGGGCGTCACTGGGATCGGTCACCAGAAGTGTGAAGAAAGGATTCGATCAACTGATCCGTGAACACTGTAAAGCATGGGAAAAGAAATGGAAAAGGGCAAACATTGAAATAGACGGCGATCCTGCTATTGAAAGGGCAATCCGTTTCAATATCTATCATCTGCTTATTGCTGCCAGTGAAAATTGTGACGACGTCAGTATAGGTGCAAAGTCCCTGACAGGAGAGGGTTATAGAGGACATATATTCTGGGATACGGAGATCTTCTGTTTACCGTTCTTTGTTTATACAAATCCCACTATCGCCAGAAACCTCCTGTTATACCGATACCGCCGGCTTAACGCAGCCAGAAAGATTGCCAGGGAAAAGGGTTATCAGGGAGCAATGTTTCCATGGGAATCTGCAGATACCGGAGAGGAAACAACGCCTTCATGGTATAAAGACGGCAGAGGTAAAATTCAAAAGGTATTAACAATGGAACAGGAATGCCATATTACGGCGGATATTGCCTATGCTGCTGTCCATTATTTCATGGCAACGAATGACGCAGATTTTATGCTTAATTACGGACTCGAGATAATACTGGAGGCAGCCCGGTTCTGGGCGAGCAGGCTGGAGTACAAACAGAGGAAAAAGAGGTATGAAATCAATAATGTGATAGGGCCTGATGAATTTCACGAGGGCGTAAATAACAATGCCTATACAAACATCCTGGCCCAGTGGAACCTGAGGGCGGCCGCAAAATTCTTTAACGTCTTTCAGAGAAGATATCCCGCTGAGGTAAAAAAACTTATGGCCAGAATTAATCTGAAGGTGTCTGACCTCAGAAACTGGGGGCAGATGGCTTCGAAAATTTATATTCCCTTTTCTAAAAAGACAGGGATATTAGAGCAATTTGAAGGATTTTTTAAAAAGAGAAAATCCCCCCTGCCCGAGCTTGACCACCTCTCTGTACCTCTCTACCCCAAAGGCATACGTGACATTGGAAACACGCAGTATGTCAAGCAGGCAGACGTGGTAATGATTTTATTTCTCCTGTCGGATATATTCAGTCTGGAGACAAAGCGGAAAAATTATCTTTATTATGAAGAAAGGGCGCTGCACAAATCATCCCTCAGCGCCGCAATTCATGCAGCCGTCGGTGCCGAGGTAGGAGAAGAGCACAAGGCGTGTCACTATTTTGAGATAGCTACGTATGCCGATTTGAAGAATATATACGGCAATACAGATGCGGGTATTCACGCGGCATCCCTGGGAGGGGTCTGGCAGGCCCTGATAAATGGTTTTGCGGGCGTAAGAATCAGGAAGGGGGTTCTGTCTTTTAACCCGCAGGTGCCTTCTGAATGGAAGAGTATCAGGTTCTCCATTATATTTAGGGGGGTTGACATTTCAGTGAATATTTATGGAAACAAGGTGGTTTTATATTTCAGTTCAAAATGCAAGACCGATTGGCTGCCTGTCAGGGTTTATGGTATTGCGCATACACTGCCGGCAAACAAGAAAGTCAGTTTTTACAAAAAGTACAGGAAGAAAATCACGTTTGACACCAAGGGGATTTATTAAAAGAAAGAAGAGGTCGAGACAATGAAAAACCTGAAAATTGCGCAAGTCCACTGGGGATTTCCACCTATTATTGGTGGTGTCGAGACACACCTTACCATCCTTCTCCCGGAATTTATTAATAACGGGCACGAGGTTGGGCTTTTGACAGGGTCTGTAGAAGGTGAGAAGGAACAGGACGATTATAAGGGGGTATCTATTTATCGCTCGCCCATTCTTGATCTTAACTGGCTTGTCAAAAGAGGAATTGAGGCCCTTGAAGAAGAGATTACAAAAACTTTCAATGATTTCTTAGAAAGTGTTAAGCCCGATATCATTCATGTTCATAACATGCACTATTTCAGTGTAAAGCATGCGAAGATCCTTGAGGAAATAGCGTTTCAAAGAGGGGTTCCACTCATCCTTACGGCGCATAACATATGGGATGATATTGTATTCCTTAAACTCACGAGAGAAATAAACTGGACCCATATTATTGCTGTCAGCCATTACATCAAAAAAGAGATTATGGGTGTGGTAGATGATGAGAACAAGATAACTGTAATACATCACGGAATTGATACGGATTTTTTCCGTCCAAATGTAGATTCAGGGAATATTCTAAAAAAGTTCCCGGCATTACAGAACAGGAAAATAGTCTTTCACCCTGCGAGGATGGGTATGGCCAAGGGATGTGATGTCAGTATAAAGGCGGTCAAAATGATAAAGGAAAGATTCCCGGATGTTTTATTGGTTCTGGCCGGGTCTAAAAACATTATTGACTGGGAGCTGTCACAGGAAAAAGAGATTGCCTATTTTATCGACCTGGTAAAGACATTTGATTTAAAGGAGCACGTGTTTATCGATGTCTATTCTATTCAGGAAATGCCCGGGCTATATAGTCTTGCCGATGTCTGCGTGTATCCTTCAAGCGTCTCAGAACCATTTGGGTTGACAATGCTGGAGTCTCTCTCTTCGGGAAAACCAATGATAGTGACGAACATGGGAGGAATGCCGGAGATAATCATGGATGATGTTACCGGTTACGTGGTAAAGGTGAAGGATTTTGAGACACTGGCATCACGGATAATTTATCTGCTCGACGTGCCCAGGGTAAGAGAAAGGCTCGGCAACACCGGCAGACAGACGGTCCTTACGCATTATTCTAA
>CAYFYW010000443.1:0-5465 GCA_964347425.1 uncultured Nitrospirales bacterium | reverse complement strand
TTAGGACTCATTCTTACTTTTATAATTTATGTATCCGGAATTTTGGCCCCTACAATCCCTTTAGCGGAGGTCCAGAACTACTGGGTAATGTCAGTAAAGGACTACCTTCATGAAAGCGGCATTCGTGCAGGGTGGTCGTGGCTGGGTAACCTGGGAAACGGGGACATGCTCAATTTTCTTCCGATTGCATTTCTCTCTCTCTTAACGGTAATTTGTTATCTTGCTATTATCCCGGGGTTATTGCGCAAAAAGGATACGGCCTATGTTGTCCTCTCCGTCATTGAAGTAATCGTTCTCTGCGTTGCCGCTTCGGGAATTCTGGGTGCAGGAGGACACTAACATGTATAAAAATATATTAATAGCAACGGACTGTTCAGAATTCAGTGAAGGAGCTGTAAGGGAGGGCATCAACATGGCAAAGTCCTGCGGCAGCCGGCTTCACGCCATGTCGGTAGTGGAGATTAATCCCGAATTCATTGCCCTGGCGCCCAAGCTCCTTGAAGAAAAGGAAAAGGAAACCAGGAAGTGCCTTGAGGGAATAAGGGACAGGGCTGCAAAGGAGAATGTTGAGTGTGATTTTGTTATTAGAGAGGGTGATCTGCCTCATAAGCTTATCCTTGAGGAGGCGGAAAAGAAACGGTCCGAACTCGTTGTCATGGGAAGACGTGGAAGAACCGGCCTATCGAAGATCTTGATGGGAAGCGTTACTGCGCGGGTTGTCGGTTATACCACGAGGCGGGTGCTCGTTGTTCCAAGGGCCGCTTCCATTACGTGGGGTAATATAGTAATTGCGACTGACGGCTCGAAATACAGTGAAGCCGCGGCAAAAGAAGCCATAAGCCTGGCAAAACACTGCGGAGAAAAGGGGACTCTCCATGCTTTAGCAGTAGTGAGGAAGAGCGCTACAGAAGAAAGAATAAAGATATCAGAAAATGCCCTTGAGGAAATTAACGCTGGTGCACAAAAGGAAAATGTCAAAGTAGATACCCTGCTTGTTAAGGATAAATCTCATGAATCAATTTATGCAACTATATTGGAATACGCCAAAGAGAAGAGCGCCGATATTGTAGTCATGGGAAGCCGCGGGAGATCAGGGATACAGAAATTGCTTATGGGGAGTGTGACAGAAAGGGTCATTGGTCATGCAGAGTGTGCAGTGCTGGTAGTAAAAACCGGATAGAGTAGTTTAGAATTTCTTATTTTTCTTCTATTTTTCCCTCTTCCAAACCATATCTTTTCAGTTTCCGCCAGAGTGATACCCTGTCAATTCCAAGGATCTGTGCTGCAAGCGTTTTGTTTCCGCTGACCTCTTTCAAAACCCACTGTATGTAAGCCAGTTCCTGTTCTTCGAGAGACGGGATTCTGCCTTTCTTCTTCCTGAATGTCCTTATGGTCAACTCTCTGAGGTCTTCGGGTAAATGGTTTAACTCAACCGCGCTTCCATTAGAGAGAGCTACTCCGCTTTCAATAATATTTTCCAGTTCCCTTATATTTCCTGGAAAATCATAGTTCATCAGTATAGTCATTACATCCTGACTGATTTCATGTACGCTCTTTTTCATTAACACCGAGTATTTTTTGAGAAAGTAATAACTCAACAGGTGGATATCATTCCTTCGTTCAGAAAGAGGCGGGATTAGAAAAGAAACGACATTCAATCTGAAAAACAGGTCTTCCCTAAACCGACCCGCCTTAATTGCGTCTTTAATGTCCCGGTTTGTTGCGGCTATAAACCTCACGTCAATCTTTATCGGCTCTGTACCTCCCACTCTGAGGACCTCTCTTTCCTGTATAACCCTGAGAAGTTTTACCTGCATAGAAGGCTCCATCTCTGTTATCTCGTCAAGGAAGAGAGTCCCTCCTGAAGCCATTTCGATCAGTCCCTTCTTCATTCCGGCTGCACCGGTAAACGCGCCTTTCTCATGTCCGAAGAGTTCGCTGGTTAAAATGGTCTCTGTGAAGGCACCGCAGTTGATTGCAAAAAATGGCCCCTCAGCCCTTTTGCTGTTTGAATGTATATAACGGGCAAAAATTTCCTTTCCGGTTCCGCTTTCCCCGCTGACAATAATATTACAATCAGTTGGCCCTATCTGTCTCGCGGTTTCGAGAAGCTTTTGCATTTTAATATCCTGCGTTACTATCTGGACCTTCCCTTTAAACCCCTCAATCTGTTCCCTTAACCGGGCGTTTTCTCTTTTCAGCATCACCTTTTCAATAGCCTCTTTAACCACTTTTCTGACCTCATCCAGCTTAATGGGCTTTGCTATATAATGATAGGCTCCCTTTTTTATTGTCTCAACAGCCGAGTGAAGCGAGGCAAAACCGGTAATCATAATTACCTCTGTAAGCGGATAAAGTTCCTGGCACCGTTTAAGTATCTGCATCCCGTCAACCTTATCCATCTTCCAATCCGTAAGCACTACATCAAACTCCTGTGCCTCAATGAATTTTAAAGCATTGGGGCCGCTGTGAGTACCTGTAACCTCATATCCCTCTTTTTTCATGGCGTGCTCTAAGTTCTTAAGAGCAATCGTTTCGTCATCGACAATTAGTAATTTTGCTTTGTTATTCATCTTTTAAATTCCCTTTACTGTCGCATAATCAAACTAATTTACTACAGCCAAGTCATTGAATAAGCGGACGGATCATTAAGTCAATAAGTAATTACGTCATGAGAAAATGACTGAGTGACTCAATAACTTAATAACTTGTTTTTCAGTTTATCACCTATTATTGCAAAATGCAACTATTACTAGTATACGTGAAACAGTACTAAAAAATTCTTATTAATCAATAAATTGAATAGTTAAAATTATTGGCGGTTGCATATTGCAATGTTTTGATCCTTATTTAGACAAACCGCGAAAACCGATATTTATCTTTTATTTCAATGTATTGCCTGTTTTTTCTACTGCTGGCATCAATCTTGATACATTATTTTATAAATTCACAAAATCTGAAAAATAACAAAAAAATATAAATCTTAAAAAAGGAGGCAATAATGAAAAACTTA
Source organism: uncultured Nitrospirales bacterium (assembly GCA_964347425.1). Taxonomy (GTDB): domain Bacteria; phylum Nitrospirota; class Thermodesulfovibrionia; order UBA6902; family BMS3Bbin08; genus CAYFYW01. The sequence continues at coordinate 2,452 of CAYFYW010000443.1, read as the reverse complement.
ATCAGGAAATTAGAAAACATTTATTCAGCAGCCGCATATGCAGAGGCAGGAGAGTTTGACACTGCAAAACAGATCATGAATGAAGTAAGGACTGAAAAGAGGGTGAGAAAGATTAGCAGACTTGAGAGAGTAATGATGGCTATCACTTTTGCAGAAGCAAATGAGCATGATACCGCAATAGAGATTATGAGGGGCGAAAAGAGGACTCAAAAGAGAGACCGCATTACTCCAAAACCCCGCATTCAGTTAAGGGCAAAATAATATTCTTCTCAATACATATAAAAAAAGGGGCCGATAATCGGTCCCTTTTTTTTCTCATGACGTTTTTATTTACCAACTCACGCGTTTTCGCACTATTTATTCTTTTACCAATACCAGATCGACAATTTCATCAATATTATTTACATAGACAATTTCCAGCTCTTGTTTGACATCATCAGAAAGACTTTCAACATCGACCCTGTTTTTAAGGGGGAGAATCACGGTTTTTACTCCTGCCTGGCGTGCTGCCAGCAATTTCTCTTTTATCCCGCCTACAGGAAGTATTCGGCCTGTCAATGTTAATTCACCAGTAATCGACGCATCCCTTCTGGCAGGACGGCCGGTTAAAAGTGAAATCAGGGCGGTTGCAATAGTTGCCCCTGCAGAAGGTCCGTCTTTTGGAATTGCTCCGGCAGGCACATGTACGTGGATGTCCTTTGATTCAAAAAAATTCTCATCAATATTGAAAGAGTTGGCATTGCTCCTTATATAGCTCAATGCCGCCTGGGCAGACTCACGCATAACATCCCCGAGCGATCCTGTCAGAATGAGTTGTCCGCTTCCTTTCATCTTTGCCGCTTCTATAAAAATAATGGCTCCTCCAACTTCAGTCCATACAAGACCGGTTGTCACACCAACCCTGTTCTTTTCATCTGCAACCTCAAAGTAGTATTTTCTCGGGCCCAGATATTTTTCAACAAGTTCCGGAGTCACTGTTATTTTTTTAAACGTATTTCTCTGTTGTACAAGTCCTGCAGCAATCTTCCGGCAGACATTTGCAATCTGTCTTTCAAGGTTTCTAATTCCGGCCTCCCGGGTATGTTCATGAATTATTTTATTTACGGCCTCAACAGTAAACTCGGGAGGATTATCCGACAAACCCTTTACGTGAATTTGCTTGTTGACCAGATAACGCAATGCGATTTCTTTTTTCTCGTCCTCTGTATACCCTGAGAACTCGATAACTTCCATGCGGTCCCTAAGGGCATCCTGCATGTTGTCTGCAATATTGGCAGTTACGATAAACATGACACTTGAAAGATCAAAAGGTACGTCAAGATAATGGTCTATAAAACTATGATTCTGCTCGGGATCAAGCACTTCCAGCAAGGCCGAGGACGGATCGCCTTTGAAATCATGCCCGATCTTATCCATCTCATCAAGCATGAGTAAAGGATTGGAAACCCCGGTTCGTTGGATTTCATCAATAAGACGCCCCGGCATGGCCCCGGCATATGTCCTCCTGTGCCCCACGATCTCGGCCTCATCCTTCATGCCGCCTACGGAGATCCTCGCAAACTTTCTTCCGAGTGCATCAGCAATCGCCCTGCCCAGGGAAGTCTTTCCTGTTCCCGGAGGGCCTGCAAAGCAGAGTACCGATCCTTTTGTAGAAATTCTTGATGACTTTTTCTCAAGCGCCTTTTGTACTGTAGACCGCACCTCCTCAAGTTTAAAGGGCTTCTTGAGATAGTGGAATGCCCCCTTCTTTATAGCCTCGATTGCAGAATCTACTGACGCATAACCCGTGATCATAATAGCCTGTATATCAGGATTTTTGTTTTTCGCCTTTTCAATGACATTAATTCCATCAACATCTTTCATCTTCAGATCAGTCATAACGAGATCGAAATCATAAGCATCCAGTTTATAGAGGGCTTCAATACCGCTCGTTGCCGTTACTACTGAATAGCCCTCTTTCCGCAGAAAACGGTCCAGGTTCTTGACTACGATCTTTTCATCATCTACTACCAATATTCTCCATCTCTTATTCTTGACCAGTATCTTTATAGACAAATGTTCGAGGATTCTCTGTTTGATCTCGTCCAGACCATAATGTCTTTCATTTAAAATCTTCTCCGCCCGCTCAAGATCAAGATTGTCTTCAGTCTTCTTATTCCATGGAAGGCCTACAAGGTAATCGATATACGTAAGTCCGATCGTATATTCAGCGGTGCTCGGGCTGATCTTGGATAACATCTCCACTTCCTTGTCGGCGAGCTTCTGAACAGTGGGAGGCATATTTGCCGAGACAATCGTCTGCCTCAACTCTCCTATCGTTTCAGCCTGGTATTGATCTTCTGATTTTTTAAATAACCCCATGTTGTTATCCGTTGTCCGTTATCTGTTGTCCGTTTTTTTCACGGTCAACTGACCACGTTTTTTGTCAATCACTGACTTTACTTTATCAGTA
>CAYFYW010000442.1:0-2765 GCA_964347425.1 uncultured Nitrospirales bacterium | reverse complement strand
ATGTCCTATCTCTAATATTATTTGTAATATCGCTTATGAGCTCTATATCATCATCTCTACCTTCACCATATTCTATTCTCTCCACAATACTCCGTAGCCATCCTGACCCTTCTCTGCATGGAGTGCATTTTCCACATGACTCATGTTCATAAAATTTTAACGCCCTCCATAATACCTTGACCATGCAGGTAGTTTCATCCATAACGATGACAGCACCGCTACCTAAACCACTCCCCGCCTCTCTCATAGAATCAAAATCCATAGCACAGTCTATCTTATCCGGAGTCAGCACGGGTGTTGAGATTCCACCGGGGATTACTGCCTTGAGCTTGTTACCCCCTTTTATCCCTTTGGCATAAGTATAAATAAGTTCTTTAAGAGACGTACCCATGGGAAGCTCATAAAGCCCTGGTTTATTTACATGCCCGCTTATAGAATAAAGCTTTGGCCCCGGAGAATTAGAGGGCCCTATCTTGGTATATGCCTCCGGGCCTATCTGGATTATCAGGGGTACATTTGAAATGGTCTCAACATTATTTACGATGGTCGGCTTCTCCCATGCCCCAACATTCGCAAGACGATAATATGGGATCCTCGGCTGTCCTCTCCTTCCCTCAAGGGATTCTAATAGTGAGGAGGCTTCGCCGCATATGTATGCACCCGCACCCTGATGGACCGTTAGATGGAATCTGACACCTTTGCCGAGAATGTTGTCCCCTGCATAACCTCTGTCATACGCCTCTCCAATAGCCTTATCCAATATTCCCTTCGCCTTCGGATACTCACCTCGCAGGTATATATACCCATACTCTGCGCCGAACGCATAACCGGCTATAACCATGCCTTCTATCAGTAAGTGAGGATTTTTCTCAAGTATCGCCCTATCCTTAAACGTCCCGGGTTCCCCTTCGTCAGCATTGGCGATTAGGTATTTAGGAAAAATCTCTTTATTGAGGCTACAAAAATACCATTTCATTCCTGCAGAAAATCCGACACCACCGCGGCCCCGAAGATTCGATTTCCTTACAGTATCAATAATGTCTCCGGGAGCCATCTCAATGGCCTTCGGGAGGGCCTTATAACCACCTTGCTCAATATAAAAATCGATATCTGTAGAATTTGGATTTTCTATGCCCTTTAAAAGAAACCTTTCCATCATTACAGTCCTTTAACTCTTAACCCCTAACTATATCCGGCAAGTATCTGGTCTATCCGTTCCTCGGTTAGATTGCCATGGAAATCTTTGTCCACAAGCATCGCAGGAGCAACATCACAGCCTCCAATACACTCCATAATCACAAGCGAAAATCTCCCGTCCTGAGTTGTGCCGTTGGGCTGCAGACCGTATTTGTTTTTCAGGAAATCCACGAGTTTCTCAACACCCAAAATCATGCATGACACATTGGTGCACAACTGTATCAGATGCCGTCCAACAGGCATGTGTTTAAACATTGAATAAAAAGACGCCGTTCCTCTGACCGTTGCCTCAGGTAAATTTAAGGTCCGTGCAACACACCGCATAGCCTCCTGGTTCAGCCATCCAAATTCTCTCTGGGCAATATAAAGCGCTGGAAGCAGCGCGCTTCTTTGATCGGGATACTTCGCCTTAATATCGTCGATTTCTTTTAGTACAATATCACTGAACATAAATCCCTGGAGACGCAGGATATACAATTCATGATTCACGACCGAAATTGCTATCTTGTATTCTGCTACCTATCTAAATTTACTCAGTCCTTAATTTTGATCTTTTTTCGTTTGATTTTCGATCTTCTTTTATCTGTCACATTCTCCGAGAACGATATCTACGCTTCCGATATTTGCAATTATATCTGCAACAAGACTGCCCTCACAGAGCTTAGGCAGAACTGATATGTGAATAAATGAGGGAGCCCTTATCCTCATACGGTAAGGCTTTCCCGTACCATCGCTGACAATATAAAAGCCAAGCTCTCCTTTTGGAACTTCGGTAGGGACATAAATTTCGCCAACAGGGGCGGTTTGAGGGCCTTTTGTAACAAGCACAAAATGATGAATAAGATGCTCCATATCGGAAAGGACCCTATCTTTCGGAGGTAATACCAGTTTGGGCGAACTCGCCATAATAGGCCCTTCCGGAATCTTCTCGATACATTGTCTGATAATTAAATTTGACTGGCGGAATTCCTCCATTCTCACCCTGTAACGGTCGTATACATCTCCATTCTTACCAGTGGGCACCTCCCATTCAATCTTATCGTAGACCCCATATGGCATAAATTTTCTGACATCGTACGGTACACCGGAACCCCTCAGAGTGGGTCCGCTTAAACCCCAGTTGATAGCGTCCTCGGCGGAAATCACACCAATGCCCTTGGTTCTTCGAAGCCATATACGGTTCTGGTCGATAAGGGTCTCATATTGCTCCACCCTCATTGGAAACTCTTCTGTGAAGTTATAAACATCTTCTAACCATTGAGAATCAACATTGTTTCTGACACCGCCGATTCTCGGATAACTTACTGTAAGTCTGGCACCACAGAGCCTTTCAAAAAAATCTATGATCTTTTCTCTTTCCCTGAAACAATAAAGAAATACGGTCATCGCTCCTATGTCCAGCGCATGGGTCGCAAGCCAGAGAAGATGACTTAATATTCGAGACAATTCTCCTGTTATAGCCCTGATATATTGTGCCCTCTCGGGAACATCGATAGAGAAAAGCTTTTCGACAGCAACGCAGTAGCCTATATTGTTAGACATTGAAGCGATATAGTCGAGACGGTCAG
>CAYFYW010000441.1:0-5912 GCA_964347425.1 uncultured Nitrospirales bacterium | reverse complement strand
AATGATGAATTAACTCAAAAAATAATAGAGGCCGGTATAGACAGGGTCAAGATTCGGTCGGTTCTGACCTGTCAATCGAGATATGGCGTATGCAAAAAATGTTACGGGAGGGATCTTGGGAGAGGCGAGATAGTAGAGACAGGGGAGTCTGTCGGTATTATTGCCGCACAGTCTATTGGAGAGCCGGGGACCCAGCTTACCATGAGAACCTTCCATATAGGTGGTACGGCTACTAAACTGGTAGAGCAGACTATCCTTGAGGCGAGGCATAAGGGAACAGTTAAGTATATTAATCTCGTGACGGTTAAAGATAGAGAGGGTTCACTCGTTGTGATGAATCGTAACGGCAGCATTGCTATTATTGATGCAAAGGGCAGGGAGATAGAAAAATACTCTGTTGTTTATGGTGCTAAACTCAGGGTCAAGAACGGCGAGAAAGTGGAATTGGGGCAGAAACTTGTCGAGTGGGATCCTTATTCAACGCCTATTATAACGGGAATAGGCGGGAAGATTGCACTTGGTGATATCGTTGAGGGTGTTACCGTAAAAGAGGAAGTAGATGAGGTAACAGGACTTGCCCATAAAGTTATTATTGAATATCCGACTAACGTAAGGCCCAGAATTTCCATTAAAGATCTGCACGGTAAAGGCACGTTAAAAATACCCGGAACCAGCAGCCTGGCAAGATATTTACTCCCGTCAGGTGCACATGTACTTGTGGATAAAGGTGAGGTAGTGCACCCCGGCGATATAATTGCGAAGATTCCGAGGGAAACTACAAAGACAAAGGATATTACCGGTGGTCTTCCGAGGGTTGCAGAGCTTTTTGAGGCCAGGAAACCTAAGGAGCAGGCTATTGTCAGTGAGATAGACGGTGTTGTTGAGTTTCGCGGGTTTCATAAAGGTATGAGGATTATCGTTGTTAAGGGTGCCGCCGATGCCAGGGAATACCTCATCCCAAAAGGCAAGCATGTCAGCGTACATGAAGGGGACTGGGTAAAGGCTGGGGAGCCCTTGATGGACGGTTCTGTTAATCCTCACAGCATCCTTGAGATACTGGGACCGAAAGAACTTCAGCGGTATCTTGTTGACGAGGTGCAGAAGGTATACAGGCTCCAGGGGGTCTCCATTAATGATAAGCACATTGAAGTCATTGTTAGACAGATGATGAAGAAGGTAAAGATTGAGGATCCAGGCGATACGTACTTCCTTGTTGGAGAGCAAGTAGATAAAGTTATCTTTGAAGAAGCGAATAATAAAATAATGAAGCAGAAAGGCAAACCAGCCCAAGCGAAACCATTGCTTTTGGGTATTACCAAGGCTTCTCTTACAACAGAGAGCTTTATTTCTGCTGCTTCTTTTCAGGAGACTACAAGGGTGCTGACCGAAGCGGCCATTAATGGTATGCTGGACGAACTTAGGGGACTTAAAGAGAACGTCATTATGGGAAGACTTATACCCGCGGGGACAGGGATGAAAGACTACAGGGATACGTATGTGGAGTCGGCAGAAGAGCAATAAAACAAAAATTACAAATTCCAGATCTCAAATTCCAATACCAAATAACCAAAACTCCAAACCCAACGAGAAAAAGATATTGTTTTAGTCATCGTGATCTGGAATTTATCTTTTATTATGAAGTTCATTGCAGATTCAATGCTGGGTCGTCTTTCGAGGTGGCTCAGACTTCTGGGTTACGACACACTCTATTACCCTCATATAGAAGACAGAGTTCTTTTGAGGATTGCACGGGAGGACAACAGAATACTCCTTACGAGAGATACCTGCCTTGTAAAAATCAGGGGGCTGAAAGATTTTCTGCTGTTAAAAGACAACAACCCCTTTAAACAGCTTAAAAATGTTATTGAGACATTTAAATTAAAACTGAACGATAAATCAGAAAGTGCCGGGGGAATTGTAACATTGAGTAGATGTGCAGACTGTAATGGCAGCATTTTCAATACCCCAAAAGAAGAGGTAAAAGGGTTGGTCCCTGAATATGTTTATCAAACCTCTGATATTTTCAGACAGTGTTCACGATGCGGCAAGATTTATTGGAAAGGCACCCACCCGGAAAAATTCAGAAAAAAGTTGGCAGAAATTCTTGGTAACTAACTAACAAATATAATTTCAAATTTCACGGCTCAATAGTTTTTATCTGTTTAAGTTTTGGTCATTAAGATTTGGAGCTTATCCTTCGACTTTGCTCAGGATGGTGAGCTTGTCGAGCCATTTGTTATTTGGTGCCTGCCTGCCGGCAGGCCTGTAATTTGGAGTTTATCCCGACTATTCAGACTGACATTATAATAAAGGTGGTGGGCAGTCGCAGAATCGAACTGCGGACACGAGGATTTTCAGTCCTCTGCTCTACCGACTGAGCTAACTGCCCAACCCGGAAACTATAACCCATATTTTTTTTTGTTGTCAAGACAGATTTCTGAAAAATTCAGAAATCTGTTGATAACACAGATAAAAAAAGATTATACCGATTAAATACATCTGTGCAATCAAAAAATAAATCCGTGTAATCAGGAGTATACTCCATGGTCAGAAGAAAAGATATAACGCTGTCTTTATTATCAGGCGTTTTGCTGATCCTCAGTTTTCCACCATTTGACTTTTATCCTCTTGCGTGGATTGCCATTATCCCGCTTCTTATTTCTCTATGGGAAAAGGGTGGTAAGACAGCTTTTTTTCTCGGCACGCTGACAGGCTTTGTATATTTCGCGGGAACTGTCTACTGGACATTTAATTCAATATATTTTTACGGTAATGTCACTGCAGCTGTAAGTGTACTGCTGGTTATAGCACTGTCTCTATATCTCGGAGTCTATATAGGAATATTTTCAATGCTGTTCAATTTTTTGTCAAGATCAAGGTTTCCCGCACTTTTTCTTGTTCCGGTAATATGGGTCACGCTTGAGTTTTTACGTTCTTATGCTTTGACCGGTTTTCCATGGTCTCTTCTGGGATATTCCCAGTACAAATTTTTATCGCTCATTCAAATAGCTGATGTTACGGGAGTGTACGGCGTTTCTTTTCTTGTAGCAGCCTTGAACGGGGCCATCTTCGATGTGGTAGCATACTGGCCGAAAAGATTAAGCACGATGCCTCTCTATGACCGCTGGCCTATGACAATTGGCTTACTCGCTCTTGCATGTGTTATCACAGTGTCTCTTTTTTATGGTTTGTGGAGACTCAATACAGAAGAAGAAGGTCAGGAGATCCTGGTCAGTGTAATTCAGGGAAACATCGAACAGGATAAAAAATGGAACGCTAATTTTAAGAGAAAAATAATGGATACATACAAGAGGCTTACGGCAAAAGCTGCTGCCAGGTCTCCTGACTTGATAATATGGCCGGAAACTGCGGTACCATTTATATTTGGCAATGATGACGCACTTACCACTGAGCTAATAGATTTTCAGAAATCATTTAGTAACTATTTGCTTTTTGGGAGTGTAACTGAAAAGAATCAAGATCAATTTGCAAACAGCGCAGTATTAATGTCTCCTGATGGGGGGGTGTTATCCGTATATGACAAAGTGCATCTCGTCCCTTTCGGTGAGTATGTCCCTTTAAGAGAAATGTTTCCTTTCGTTGACAAATTGGTAGTGGGGATCGGTGATTTTCTTCCGGGTGGAGAATATACAGTCATGGATATCCCTTCAGCCAGGATCAGTACACTCATCTGTTATGAAATTATATTCCCGGGGATGGTGAGAAAATTTGCCAATAAGGGGGCTAACCTCTTTGTATCAATTACAAACGATGCCTGGTTTGGCCGTACATCCGCCCCTTATCAACATTTTTCCATGGCTGTATTCAGAGCAGTAGAAAACAGGGTGCCCGTATTAAGGGCAGCCAACACCGGGATTTCAGGGTTTATAGATACCAGGGGAAGGATACAAGGGGAAAGTGATATTTTTATTGAGGATGTCTTAACGCAAAGCCTCACTATCGGGTTTTTTAAGAAAAGCTTTTATTCCAGATATGGCGACCTTTTTGCCTTTTTTTGTATAATTATTTTTGTCTTGTTAATGGCTAATAACATTTATCCTGGAAAAAGGAAAAGTCTGTCGAGATTTCATAGCGAGTTTTACGGGAGGTAGTGACGATGATTACCTATGGTGAGTTAAAAGAGGAATTAAAAGGGCTTAAGACAAGGATTGATACCCTGAGGAGGTATCTTTGATATTTCCTCTTTATTGAGGCGTCTTGAAACAGTGCAAAAAAAGCTGTCAGCCCAGGATCTGTGGGAATCTCCTCTTAAGGCCCAGGAATTGCTGAAAGAAAAATCCGGTATTGAAAATACCCTTCAACCCTTTCTTTCCATTGAAAAGAAATTCGATGACATTAACATCCTTCTTGAGCTTTCAGAGGAAGAAGGGGGAGAGGTTTTTTTAGATGATGCCCAGAGGGATATCCGGATACTGGGATTGGAACTTGATGATATCGAATTAAAAAGCATCCTTTCATTGGAGGAGGACAGGAATAACGCCATCATGACAATCCATCCGGGAGCAGGAGGCACGGAAAGCCAGGACTGGGCACAGATATTGATGAGGATGTATCTCAGGTGGGCGGAGCAAAAGGATTTTAAGACAGAAGTGGCGGAGCTGTTACCGGGAGATGAAGCAGGGATTAAAAGTGCAACGTTAACTTTTGCAGGAGATTACGCCTATGGATATCTTAAGGGAGAGGCCGGAGTGCACCGACTGGTAAGGATATCGCCATTTGATGCCAATAAAAGACGTCATACTTCGTTTGCCGCTGTCCTTGTTTATCCGGAAATCAGTGAGGATGTGGAGGTGGAGTTGAAAGAAGACGATTTGAAAATAGACACTTTCAGGGCTTCTGGCGCTGGAGGGCAGCATGTAAACAAGACCTCTTCTGCAGTAAGAATCACTCATGTGCCGACAGGGATTGTTGTGAGCTGTCAGAATGAGAGGTCACAGTTTAAAAATAAGGCCACGGCCTTAAAAATACTCAGGGCACGCCTTTATGCTTTAAAGAAAAAAGAACAGGACGAGAAATTAGAGGAATTTATCGGGGAGAAAAAAGACATAGCATGGGGAAGCCAGATAAGGTCATACACATTGCAGCCCTATCAACTTATAAAAGACCACAGAACAGGGATTGAGATAGGTAATGTGAATGCTGTGCTGGACGGCGATATAGACGGATTCATCAAGGGATACCTTTTGATGAAGAAGGAGAAGGTCAAATCTCAAAATCCAAAGAACAAATAAGGTTTATAAGCTGAAATTCCAAATTCCAAGCACCAATAATCAAAAGTTTGGGATTTGTGATTTGGTTATTAGAAATTATTTGTAATTTGGAATTTGATTACACGGGTCTTAATGATTAAAGATTTCATTATATGCAGGTATCCATAATTTCGTTTTGATAGGCTAATGTCAGGAAAGGGCTGATTTATATGGACATCTTTGAACTCATTAAAACAAGACGCAGTATCAGGAAATTTACGGATGAACCTGTTTCTGACGGGGTGATTAACAGAATAATAGAGGCCGGCACCTGGGCGCCTTCTGGAATGAACAACCAGCCGTGGAAGTTTGCAGTTATCAAAGACAGCGACCTGAAGGATAAAATCTCAAAACTTACCCATTATTCAAAAATAATTCTCGGTGCTCATGTATTGATAGCAGTGTTCCTTGACATGTCTTCGAGTTATGACAGGACCAAGGATAGTCAGGCAATCGGGGCATGTATCCAGAACATGCTCTTATTTATCCATTCAATGGGGCTCGGCGCAGTGTGGCTTGGTGAGATTCTCAAGAATAAGGATAAAGTCCTGGATCTGGTGGATGGCTCAGGAGAACTTGAGCTCATGGCAGTCATAGCCCTCGGCTGCCCCGCTGTAAAAGCAGGAAAAGGGAGCAGGAAGG
>CAYFYW010000440.1:0-1559 GCA_964347425.1 uncultured Nitrospirales bacterium | reverse complement strand
GTGGATGTGTATCCGGGAAAAGATTATACTTCCTGATGAGATTTGCCACATACTCTGTCTCTATGCCGTTTTCAAGCGCCTTTGCACAGAGTCTTGCCAACTGAGAACGCCTCCATAATAAAGAACATAAATAATTTGACCTTTTGCCAATAGACATTGCTTTACGAAGGCTTGACAAACCCGCTTTCTCATTACCCTTAGAGAAGTTGAGCTGTGCCTCTGTAACAAGAGAAACAAACGGATATGTTTTGCTTTTGACCCTGCGTTCAATTATACGGGCAGATTTAAGTCGTTCTTCGGCTGCTATTATGTCTCCAAGTTCAAGCATAATCTGTGCGTTCACTATGCAGGCAATATAATCAACATAATAGGAACCAACACGTTTAACAATCTCTGTGTTTAAATCAGCGTATGCGGCCGCATCCTGCACATCATCTCTGCACAACGCCTCACAGATTTTCATGTGATAAAAGAAGGACTTATCCCATATCCTCACTTTTCCAAAAAATTCTTCCATTACCTGAAGATATCTGCCGGCTTCTTCAATATTACCTATATTAAGCGCACTTGCTACACCATGCCCCCAGAACGTATAGTCCAAAATGTGAATACCTGAATCATTGGCCAGATCAAGGGCTTCTTCTACAGTCTTCAGAGACCTATCATACTCTCCCAATCCGCTGTCTAATAAGACCTCCGCTAATTTTAATCTGAGCATCGCAAATGGATTTACATCCTGGGATTTTACTATCTCCCTCGACGACTCAATTAAATATTGTCCCCCTGAGTTGCCGGAAATGTTCATATTGTGATATACCACATGCAGAATAGTCTGGATTCTGGCTTCTATGTTCTGCATTTTTTCAGTTAGAACTGTCGCCCTTTCCATCCATTTTCTGAATTCAGGATGATGAGGCTGTCTCATTGTCAACGCCGAAAACATACTTACTGTAACCCGGGTGTTTATCTCTCCCGGAGACAATTCCTGATATTCTTTTAAAAGTTCATCGAGAGTGGAAATCCAGCGGTCCAGTCTCGTTAATTCCTCAAATTCGAAAATAATGGATTCAACTATACTTGACCAAGACAGAAATATGCCTGCAATGTCTTTATTTACTCTGAACAACTCAAATGAGCGTTCAAAAAACTGTCTGCTTTCCGCTGGATTGAAAGGAAACCGGCTGGCGCCAAGCCAGAACATTAACCATGGTGTATTCTGTATTATTTCTTCAGGAAATTTGCTTAGCCATCCTTCCAGAGTGCGGTTCCTCCCCTGTGCAAGCAGAGACGGGGCAAGCTTGAAGATAATCTTCGCGATCTCCTCCAGATCACCGGCCACACCGAGCACTTCAACCGCCTCTTCTGCCTGACCCGATGCCTCAAGAAGCGCTGCCGCTTTCTTCTGAAGATGGCTGACATCCTCCTTTGAATAGGTTTCCCTGCACTTGCTGACAAGGAATTCCCGAAACATCTGGTGATACTCGTATTCAGGATTCTGCCCTGCACGTTTCATTGTAAAGAAGTTATCCCTGTTCAGCTCCGAAAGCATACTCCCGGCG
>CAYFYW010000439.1:0-1757 GCA_964347425.1 uncultured Nitrospirales bacterium | reverse complement strand
TGGTATCAACAAGCGCACTTGAACTTGGAGTCGACATAGGCGGGCTTGACGCCTGTATCCTCGCGGGATACCCGGGAAGCATTGCCAGCACATGGCAGCGTGCCGGAAGGGTCGGAAGGCATGGGCAGGATGCGGTCATTATACTGGTCGGGCTTAAAGACGCCCTTGACCAATATTTTATGCGGCATCCGGACAATTTCTTTGGAAGAAGTCATGAAGCGGTTGTCATAGACCCCTTCAATACCACCGTACTGAAACAGCACCTTCTATGTGCCACATCTGAGATTTATTTAAAAGCAGATGATCCGGTTTACAATATAAAATTATCAAGCCAGCAAGTTAAAACAAAAGGTGACAAAGGTCTCATCCCCCCTCACCCCTGCCTACCGGACAGGCAGGCCCCTTTGGTAAAGGGGGGAAGGGGGGATTTTCAGAGAATAGATTTAATGTCCGTTATAAATGAACTGGAATCCGAAAAACAGCTTCGACCGGGAAAGACGGGAGATATATGGTTTACTCCCAGACGTTACCCGCAAAGAGACGTAAGCATAAGAGGGATAGGACAGGTTTTCAGTGCTCTCGGTGAAGACAGACGCATCGCAGAGATAAGCGGAACAAGGGTACTAAAAGAAGCCCATCCCGGTGCAATCTATCTTCACAAAGGAACACAGTACATAGTTGAGGAGCTTGATTTAGATGCACTGAAGATATTCTGCAGGCAGGTTGATGTACCGTACTATACCCAGGCCATTTCGCATGAGGAAACAGAAATTATAGAGGAATTGGAAAAAAGGGAAATTATTAGCTGGGGCAATCTGAAAATCACCCATACGGTAACAGGCTTCTGGAAGAAAAAACTCCTAAGCCGGGAAAAGATAGGCCGTTATCCTTTGGATCTGCCTTCGCGGACATTTGAGACACAGGGTGTATGGATAACGCTCAGCAATAGCCTTGAACAAGAGGTTCTGAAAAATGGTCTTGATTTTGCCGGAGGACTTCATGCCCTTGAACATGTTGCAATATCAGCCGTCCCGCTTTTTGCCATGTGCGACAAAAATGATATCGGTGGAATAAGCTACCCCTTATATCCTGATTTTGCAGCACCTGCGATATTCATATATGATGGATTTCAGGGAGGTGTCGGTCTTACAAAAAGGGGTTTTGAGGTAATCGGGAGGTGGCTTGATGCAGCGGGGAAAATAATAATCGAATGCTCCTGCGAGGATGGCTGCCCTTCATGCGTGCAGGATTCGCAGTGCGGTTCAGGCAATGACCCGCTTGATAAAAAAGCTGCACTTTTGATTCTGGAAGAGATCAAACATGAAACCTAACCTTATCACCGAAGAATCCTACAGGGACAAAGTATTTATCTTTGAAGACAGGAATGATGCCGGCAAAAAACTCGCTGAAAGGCTGATCCGCTATAAAAATACAAAAGCAATAATATTAGCCATACCCTTGGGTGGGGTACCTGTTGCCTCAGAAATGGCAAAGTCCCTGAACCTGCCCATGGACCTTATTCTTGTCAGGAAAATTCAGATACCGTGGAATACAGAGGCAGGATTTGGCGCAATAAACCCTGAAGGAGAAGTCATCCTTAATGAAAAACTTCTGGATAGGCTCTGCCTGAGTGAAGATGAGATTAATTCACAGATTAAAAAGACAAAAGATATTTTAAAAAAACGTAATGAATTATTCAGAGGTGGAAAGCCTTTTCCCGAAATAAAAGACAAAACCATTATATTAGTAGATGACGG
>CAYFYW010000438.1:0-3755 GCA_964347425.1 uncultured Nitrospirales bacterium | reverse complement strand
CTCCGCGGTGAAATATTTTCATTATTATAAGCTTGGCTTCCTTTTATGCCAATCAGTAGCCTGTTCATAGGCATAGGCAACTTTATATATTGACTCTTCATCAAAGTGTTTCCCTATGACCTGCAATCCGACAGGAAGATTATTGCGGGTAAAACCGCAGGGTAGTGATATCCCCGGCACACCCGCGAGATTTACTGATATTGTAAAAATATCGGATAAATACATCTGCAAAGGGTCTTCGGTTTTTTCCCCGGCCTTAAAAGCAGGAGTCGGAGAAGTTGACGTAACTATTACGTCAACTTTTTCAAACGCCTTTTCAAAATCCTGTTTTATCAATGTCCTTACCTGCTGTGCTTTTTTGTAGTAAGCCTCATAATATCCTGACGACAGGGCATAGGTCCCCAATATAATCCTTCTCTTGACCTCTGCACCAAATCCCTTTGCCCTCGTCTTCATGTACATATCGAGAAGGTCTTTTCCTCCGGCCCTTAGACCATATTTCACACCGTCATATCGAGCAAGGTTAGAGGATGCCTCGGAAGTGGCAAGTATGTAATAGGTTGCAATTGCATATTCTGTATGGGGAAGTGATATTTCAACGGGAATGGCGCCAAGAGATTCAAGTTTTTTCACTGCTTTTCTTACAGATTCTTCAACTTCTTTATCCATCCCTTTAATGAAGTACTCCTTTGGAATACCTATCTTAAGCCCTTTTATATCCTGACCGAGCGCTGCGGTAAAGTCGGGTGTGGAGAGAGGCGCTGAAGTTGAGTCATACCGGTCATGGCCTGAAATAATATTCATAAGAATTGCGGAATCTCTTACATTTTTTGTAATAGGGCCTATCTGGTCCAGGGAAGATGCGAAGGCAACAAGACCATAGCGCGAAACCCTTCCATATGTTGGCTTAAAGCCAACAACCCCGCACAGTGCCGAAGGTTGCCTTATTGAACCACCTGTGTCAGAACCAAGTGCTGCAATGCACTCGTCCGCCGCCACCGCAGCAGTTGAACCGCCGCTTGAGCCCCCGGGGATCCTTGAAGTGTCCCAGGGATTTCGAGTATGTCCGAATGCAGAGTTTTCTGTAGATGAACCCATTGCAAACTCATCGAGGTTGGTTTTTCCAATGAGGATATAGCCTTGTTCTTTGAGTTTCTGTGTTACGGTACTCTCGTAAGGGGGAACAAAATTTTCAAGGATTCTTGACGAACAGGTGGTTTTTATTCCCTCCGTGCATATATTATCCTTTATGGCAACAGGGATACCGACAAGAATTCCTCTTCCACCTTTTCGAATGGTGGCTTCTGCCTCTTTTGCCTGAGTCAGTGCGCTTTCTCTGGTAACATTGACGTAAGCCCTCACCGTTTTTTCAACAGCCTCAATCCTTTGTAAAATGGCGTTTGTAATCTCAACAGGACTTATTTCACCTTTGTCAATCACTGCTCTTGCTTCGCTGATGGTGAGATGATAAAGCTCCAATCTTCCTCCGTTACGAAAAGTTATTAGTTTGCAGCATGAGACATTTTACAACTTTATCCCGGTAGAAAAAAAGCCCGCCTTAATCAAAGAATTCCAAGATGCTTTGCATCGGGGTAGTTTACTTCTCATAAAAATCTTTGCAGTTATTACATCTTTTTTAATATAATTAAGCACTATGGAATTTCAAAGGAAAGGATTGGAACATTATGGCAGATAATAAAACATTTGTTGAGGATTCAATAATGCAGAAAGAGCAGGAAGATAGAAGGGTCTCGGTCAGACACGACGTGAGCCTTTTTACCGACCAGGATATCTACCTCTTCAAGGAAGGGAACCACTTTAGACTTTACGATAAGCTTGGCTCTCACCCGATGACCGTTGAGGAGGAGCAGGGCACGTATTTTGCTGTATGGGCTCCCAATGCGGAGAGGGTAACGGTTATTGGAGATTTTAACGCGTGGAACAGGGATTCTCATCCTCTTAGTGTAAGGTGGGATGGTTCCGGCATCTGGGAGGGTTTTATTCCAGGTATGCAGAAAGGCACCATTTATAAATATCATATCCTTTCCCGCTTTAATAACTACCGGGTCGATAAAGGGGACCCATTTGCCTTTTATTGGGAATTACCCCCAAAAACTGCTTCTCAGGTGTGGGATATACAATATGAATGGAATGATGGGCAGTGGATGGCGAACAGGCATAAATCTAACACCTTGGATGCGCCTTACTCTGTGTATGAAGTTCATCTCGGTTCTTGGAGGCGGGTTCCTGAGGAAGGGGACAGGTTTCTTAATTATAGAGAAATGGCCCATTATCTTGCAGATTATGTCAGGGAGATGGGATTTACGCATGTTGAATTGTTGCCGGTTATGGAGCATCCGTTTTACGGCTCCTGGGGATATCAGACCGTAGGGTATTTTGCTCCGACAAGCAGGTATGGAACTCCACAGGATTTTATGTATCTGGTTGATCATCTCCATCAAAAGGGAATAGGCATTATCCTTGACTGGGTGCCCTCCCATTTCCCATCTGATGAGCATGGACTTGCCTACTTTGACGGCTCGTATCTTTTTGAGCATGCGGATCCAAAGAAAGGATTTCATCCTGAATGGTGCAGCTATATCTTTAACTACGGCAGAAGCGAGATAAGGAACTTTCTTATCAGCAGCGCACTTTTCTGGCTTGATAAATACCATATTGATGGAATCAGGGTGGATGCAGTTGCATCTATGCTCTATCTTGACTATGCTCGAAAAGAGGGTGAATGGATACCCAATAAATACGGGGGTAAAGAGGATATTGAAGCTATAGCCTTCTTAAAAAGGTTCAATGAGGCCGTCTACAGTGCATATCCCGATGTTCAGACCATAGCAGAAGAGTCAACGGCATGGCCTATGGTTTCGAAGCCAACACATGTCGGGGGCCTTGGTTTTGGCATGAAATGGAATATGGGGTGGATGCACGATACATTAAAATACATCTCAAATGACCCTGTTTTCCGAAAGTACCATCATAATCAGCTTACCTTTAGCATCTGGTATGCATTCTCAGAAAATTTTTTTCTTCCCCTTTCCCATGAC
This sequence comes from uncultured Nitrospirales bacterium, assembly GCA_964347425.1. GTDB lineage: Bacteria > Nitrospirota > Thermodesulfovibrionia > UBA6902 > BMS3Bbin08 > CAYFYW01. The sequence continues at coordinate 696 of CAYFYW010000438.1, read as the reverse complement.
GAGGTAGTTCATGGAAAAGGTGCGCTTATAGGCAAGATGCCCGGAGACGAGTGGCAGAGGTGTGCAAATCTCAGGTTACTATTTGGATATATGTATGGCCATCCGGGAAAGAAACTCCTGTTCATGGGAGGAGAGTTCGGGCAGTGGAAAGAGTGGAATCACGACGAGAGCTTAGAATGGCATGGGCTTCAATATCCTTCTCACCAGGGAGTACAGAACTGGGTCAAAGACTTAAACTATCTTTACAGAAGAGAGCCTTCACTGTATGAACTGGATTTTTCAAGAGAGGGTTTTGAGTGGATAGACTTTCACGACTGGGAGCAGAACATCATAAGCTTTATAAGAAAGGGTAAGAATACCGGTGAGATAATTCTCGTTGTCTGTAATTTTACCCCTGTTTTGAGAAAGGACTACAGGGTGGGGGTTCCACGGGGTGGCTCCTGGAGGGAGGTTTTAAACAGCGACGCAGGGGTATACGGAGGAAGCAATTGTGGAAATGATGGAGGCGCTGAAGCTGAGCCAGTAGCGGCGCATGGAAGAGACTACTCCCTCTCTTTAACCTTGCCTCCTTTGGGTGTTCTGTTTTTTAAGAGTTAAAAATTATTACCTGAATTGAGCGCTTCTCATACGTTCTGATGTGTAAAGGGCGGGTTGGTGCGAGCCTTGCGAAGCATCGATTTCACAAATTCGAGATGC
>CAYFYW010000437.1:0-4635 GCA_964347425.1 uncultured Nitrospirales bacterium | reverse complement strand
GTGTTTTTCTCCCGGATACCCTTAGTCGGTGGCTAATATAGTCTATAGTTTCTTTTTTATTGAGAGGTTTAAGACTTCGATTCAGGACCATTCGCTGTTTGAGCTGTCTCAATGAATTGCCCTGCAGTTTGTTATATAGTTCGATTTGGCCTACTAAGACAATCTGGATTAATTTTTGTTTTTCGGTTTCAATATTGGAGATAAGTCGAATCTCTTCAAGCGACTCTTCTGTAAGATGATGGGCCTCGTCGATTACAATCACTATCCGCCTTCCAGCTCTGTCCATGGCTTCAAGTTTCATGCTTATAATTTCTGTCAATTCAATACTGGTTTTTCCTTTTGAGGCAATTTCTAATTTTTTGGCAAGATGTTGCAGAATTTCATTGAAAGTGTATCGAGGGTTTATTATATGCAGGATCAAAAATCCTGGATCAATTTCTTTAAAAAGTGCATGAATTAATGTAGTTTTACCCGTCCCAACATCTCCTACTACTAAGATAAAACCTTTACCGGCATTTACACCATATATGAGAGAAGCCAATACTTCCCGGTGAACATTGGAAAGAAAGAGAAAATCTGGATCAGGAGTATTCTCAAAGGGTTTTTTTGTTAAATTATAAAATTCAGTATACATTCTCAAGAAGCCCCTCTCCTACTTATGACAGCAGGAATTGTTCTAAAAAGTATTTTCAGGTCATTGGAAAGCGTCCAGTTATCAATATATTCCATGTCCAGTTTCATCCAGTCTTCAAATGAAGTCATGTTCCTGCCATTAACCTGCCAGGTACATGTGATTCCGGGGAGGATGCTGAAGCGCCTTCGCTGCCAGTCCTGGTTAAATCCACTGTAATCCTTCATTGGAAGAGGTCTGGGGCCCACTAAGCTCATGTTACCCTTGAGAACGTTAAGGAGTTGGGGAAGTTCATCGATACTCCACTTCCGGAGCCACCAACCGAGTTTTGTAATTCTCGGGTCGTTCCTGATTTTGAACACCGGACCGTCCATTTCATTTAAATCGTCGAATTTTGCCTGTAATTTTTCAGCATCTGGTATCATCGTCCGGAACTTATAAAGCTTAAAAATCCGCTTGTTGTAGCCGACCCTGTTCTGAATGAAAAAAATCGAACCGGGAGAAGTGCATTTGATAGCAATGGCAGATACTATCATAATTGGTGACGCTAATATTAAAAGGACTGTTGCGAGTACAAAGTCCAAAACCCGTTTTGTAAAATACTGCCAGCCATCCTGTGGTCCTGACGATATGGTAAGAAAGGAGAAATTTTCAAGCACTTCTGCTTTTGATTGAGCTATTTTTGTATCAAAAAGCTGTGAAATATACCGAATTATTATACCATGTATCTCTGCTAATTGGACAATTTTTTTAATTTCTTCATAGTTGGACTTGATAGGAAGGGCAATAATCACTTCATCGATTATACGACTGTTTATAATAGAAGACAAGTCATCCAGATTGCCCAAAAGTTTTACTTTCTTCCTCGGAACATGTATGTTCTTGTCAATGTATCCAATGAGACGATAACCTATTTCTCTTTTTTCTTCAATTATGCGGGCAAAATCATATGCCCTCTGATTAGTTCCAGCAATCAGGACAAAACGTAAGTTTCTGTTGTGAAGACGAAGTTTCTTAAGGGAGTGTCTTAGGATTCCTCGGAACAAAATGGTTAAAGTCGTACTTGATAGCCAAAAAGTTGCGATAAACAGAGGTGTAAAAGTGCTTATGTCAAAGGTAAAACCGGCCAGTATAAAAATAGCCGTCCCCAGAGTCGTAGCCTTAAAAATATCTTTCCATTCCCCAGTTGTGCTGTCTAATCTTCGAGAACGGTAAAGCTGGAAACTATTAAAGAGCAAATGCCATAAAAATATCATGCCTAAAAAGCCAATGAAATTTATCAGCCTGACCTGCACAAATAAAAGCTCGGCTAAAGTGAACTGATTTCTGTTGTACGTGATCCACCAGATGGTAATTAAAAAAGAGGTTATCAAAATGCAAGCATCTGAGAGCTTGAAAAGTTTAAAGAGGAACTTGCGACGGAAAGAAGTCATTATCTGTACCTTAAATATTGAATATCCGGAAAATTATTTGTTTGTCTATGTGCTCCAACGAATCCCCCTTGCTCAGGGTATTGGCACTGCTCCGCTTTCTCAGTTACATGCTCACCCGCAACTTACGGCAAATACGATTAACTGGATTTTCTCCCGACTCAGGCGGTGCCAGAATCTTCAGGCAAAATTCTCGGCAATACCTGTTTTTTTACAAAGCTGCATGCTATCATACTGAGAAGATACGTCATTTTCCTTAGTCATAGTGCCTGATTGGTTTTATAAATTATTACGACAAAAGTCTTAGTTTGTTGGTTATAGTCTTAAAGATGTAATTAAAATATACTGTCTTCCTCAATTTCGATTTTGTATTTTGATAGAAATTTTGAAACGTAAAGAATTTTCCCGTTATTAACTTATTTTATAACAAAAAAAAAATTTGTCAATATTAAATACGTCTTTTTTTAAAAAAATTTTGATGCAAATATCATGCCAGACTTTAGATGAGTCCTTTTAAATATTATCAATATTATTATGTAAGAAGCTTTACAGGGTATGATTTGGGTCATAGACAGAGGATTCTTCGCCTCGGTCGATGACTCGCAGAGGGTTCCGCCGGAGAGGAAAAGGGCCAGAGGTTGTTAGATTTATTAGCTGGTCTTTCAGTCCTAATCTGACTTCACTGAAGCATCTCTAATTGTAACGGATTTCGCTTTGTTTTTGTCCACCGTCTCTTTGTATTTAGCTGTAACTCTGTCTCCGATTTTTATGTGGGTGATTGATGTTTTATTTATGCATTGAATAATCCCTGTTTTGTCCTCAACAATGAGAGTGACCTCCCTGTTTTTCTTCCTGACGGTTATTGTGTTGTTTTTTGTGTCAATGGCGGTAACTGTTCCTGTAATCTGTCTTGTTTTTGATGATGTTTCCTGAGATGCAAATGACGTCATTCCCGTGGCAATAAATAATATAAAAGATAATAAGATGATCGTAATCTTTGCCATATGGAAAACCCCCTTCTTTCTTTAATCAACTTCCTCGGTTTTTACCAGTGTCCCGCGTTTTGAGCCGTATCTGAACACGGTGATACCCTTGCAGCCTTTCTCATATGCAAGCAAAAATGCCCTGGCAACATCACCCCTTGTTGCCCTCTGCTTGAGATTTATTGTTTTGGAAACCGCGTTGTCTGTAAATTCCTGAAAAACGGCTTGTACCTCTATGTGGTCTTCGGGAGATATTTCATGGGCAGTTACAAAAAGCCCTTTTACATCCCGGGGAATTTCTTTAAAACCCCTTAGGTTGCCTTTTACGCCGATTCTTTCGATAAGCTCATGACTGTAGAATCCTCTTTTTTTTGCTGTTTCAAGAAAATACGGATGTATCTCATATAACTCGGTATCCAGAACGAGCCTCTTATAACATATGGCAAAGAGCGGTTCAATACCGCTTGAACATCCCGCAATTATGGATAATGTTCCTGTGGGGGCGATGGTTGTTGTGGTAGCATTTCTTAAACCACCCCTTGAAGAGATTTCGGGTGTATCAAAGACAGAGTTTTTGAAGTTCGGGAAAACTCCCCTCTGCCGTGCAAGCTCCGACGACGCCAACCGTGCATGTTCATTTATAAAACTCATGAGTCTGCGGGAGAGGTTGAATGCCTTTGGAGAATTATATCTTATGCCTAATTTGATAAGCATATCAGCCCAACCCATGACACCAAGCCCTATTTTCCTGTTGCCCTTGTGCATTTTTTCTATCTCAGAAACAGGGTATTTATTTACATCAATAGCATTATCCAGAAACCTGATACATATCGGTATAAGATCCGCTAAAAGTTCCCAATCAATTTCGCATCTTTCCATTTCATGTCTTTGCCCTTTGACTTTTTCTTTAGTCTGTGTTCTGTGTTCTGTGTTCTGCCTGCCCCGTTGCGAAGCTTTACGGGGTGTTCTGATTCTTATTATTTTTGATAGATCAATTGAGCCGAGTACACATGCTTCAAACGGCAAAAGGGGTTGTTCACCACAGGGGTTGGTACTTTCAATTTCTCCAATATGGGGCGTAGGATTATCACGGTTAATTCTATCAATAAAAACAATACCCGGGTCACCGGTTTCCCAGGCGCTTTCCACGATTTCCTTGAAAACATCAGATGCTTTTAAATAGCCTATTTTACGCTTGCTCCTTGGGTTGATCAGTGAATAATCAGCATTGTTTCTTAATGCCTGCATGAACGCATCAGTTACTGCTACCGAGATGTTAAAATTTGAAAGCTCTTCAGCATGCCGCTTTATTTTGATAAATTCGATGATGTCAGGGTGGTCGACCCTTAATATCCCCATATTGGCGCCCCTTCTTGCACCGCCCTGTTTGATGACTTCCGTTGCTGTGTTGTATATTCTCATGAATGAAACAGGGCCACTGGCAATTCCGCCGGTTGATTTGACGAGGTCAGCCCTTGGTCTTAAATGAGAAAAGGAAAACCCTGTGCCGCCGCCGCTTTTATGGATTAATGCGGCATCCTTTACTGCCTGGAAGATCAAATCCATCGAATCACCGACAGGCAGGACAAAA
>CAYFYW010000436.1:0-4407 GCA_964347425.1 uncultured Nitrospirales bacterium | reverse complement strand
TTTGAAACCATTTTCTTCCTTAACGCGTGCTTCCCAATATTGAATGGAGATGCATTGATATTGATAATTATTTCTGCACCAGACAATGCCTGAACTGTTGTTGGACCTTTTTCGTTCCATATATCCTCACAAATGTTAACCCCTATATTTACGTTACCAAGAATATAAACAGGATATCTTCTGCCAGCCTTAAAATAGCGGTACTCGTCAAAAACCCCGTAATTGGGTAAATGCTTTTTATGATAGACATCAACAAGCCTGCTGTCTGAAATCACTGCAGCCGAATTAAAGAGTCCGCCGCAATTATCCACAAAACCCACAATTGTCACAATGTCCCTAGAGGCATTTTTTACTCTGTTCAATGCGGCAATATTGTCCCTAATAAACTGCGGCTTCAAAAGGAGGTCTTCAGGAGGGTATCCCGTGATAGACAGTTCCGGAAAAACGATAAGCTCAGCTTTCATCTTTCGCGCCTTTTTAATGTAGGAAACGATCTTTCTGCTATTTCCGGAGATATCTCCCACTACCGGATTAATCTGAGCGACAGCTATCCTGAGCTTTTTCAATAAAAAACCCCCGTTCAGTCACAAATTCGCTGGAACATATCATGTTCTTACTCTAAATAAAATCGCATACCCCTATACCAAACGGTACAGGGCTGAGAGCGCAGAGATTGTCTTGAAAGAAAAAAAATCTGAAACTATCATAAATTTTCTCTGTCTCCTCTTATAACAGATATGGAGCCCCACAGGCAAGCCTTCCCGCCGGCAGGGCCGTGGTACCACTTAGCGAGTCGATTCGACAAGCTTAGTGGTTCGACATCCGCCGGAGCTATGACATGAGAGCCTTTTATCACTTTTTTACTCTCACGCATCCACCCACGGCCAAGCCTGCCTGCCGGCAGGGCCGTGGTACCCTGCGCAGGCGGATAGAACTTTAAGATATCATAAACAGTAATTTTTTTTATATCATATTCGTTAAGTCCCGGTCACCTCACGTAACTCTCTCTTCTGGGCGAATCCGCTTACCCACGAAACTGTTCTATCTCCGCTTTTTTGGGTTTAGTTATTTTGACAGCAGTATAAACAGCTAAGGACGGAGTCCATAAGAGCACTCTTGATTCCCGATACCGATCTCTGTATCATATCTGTTTATGGAAGAGGAAAAGTTAATACCTGCTGATCTTTCGGTAGTTTCAGAAGAAATTATTGACGTTCTTCTCCTTGACAGCACCGTTGAGCCGTCACTATTTGAAGAAATAGCTCAAGAAAACACTCACAGACCGGAAATTCTCAAATATCTTCTAAACCATTCTCGTACACCGGATAAAATAAGACAATTTGTGGCCCGGATACTGCAGGTGCCCGTTCCCGGGGAACCAACAAATGAGGCCCCTGCAGAAGAAGAGGCGAGAGAATATAGAATGCAGAACATGTATCAGAGAATCCAGAAAATGAAGGTTGGTGAGAAAATTCAGCTTGCTCTTCGTGGCAGCAGGGAAATCAGGTCAATTCTCATACGCGACTCGAGCAAGGAGGTAATGCTAATGGTCCTTGAGAATCCAAAGATTACCGAAAGCGAGATAGAGCTTCTTTCAAAACAGAGAACCTCACCTGACGAAGTCTTAAGAACCATAGCAAAAAACAGGGAGTGGATGAGAAAATACTCAATCGTCCTTGGACTTGTTAATAACCCGAAGACCCCGGTGCCAATTGCTATTTCATACATGCGCTCCTTGAAGCAAAAAGATTTAGTGATGATTGAAAAAAACCGGAATATTTCTGAGGCTGTTCGCGCTGCGGCAAAAAAGATATTAGCAGCGAAGAGGCGGTAGTAACAATTATAAAATTATTATGAAATATCAGGTATAAGCCCTGATGCCGGTGATCACACAATATAAAAAGCATACCATTCATGAGCAAGACAGTTTTCGGGTACTTTCAGGCCGGGAAAAAATAATGTATTCAGATAACCACAGAGCCTTGTACCATCTGGTACAGGACAGAGAGCACAGAGGTAAAATTAAATACAACTAAGAAATAGCTAACTCATTAAGTCATATAAAGATATCTTTTTAGCCACAGAGATCACAGAAAACACAGAGATATGTAAGTTTATTTTTTAAATTATTTCTCTGAGACCTCTGTGTCCTCTGTGGCTAATTGTAGTTTTTAGGTTAGTGAGTTTGTATTAGTAAAAGGATTATCTGGTGGTCAGAACATTCAGGGTAGAAAAATATCATACAGAGCTTGTTACCAAGTCAACTTTATTTAAGGCCTTAAAGTACACGAATAAAAGTAACATTAAAACTCCCATTCTTCTCATGGACGAAGAAAAGGTTAAGGAGAAGGTCTCAATAATTGGTAAAAACATCAGGAATTCAAAAGTATTTTATGCTGTCAAGGCAAATCCGGATGAGGAAATTCTAGAGTTTATCAATAGATTAGGTCTTGGCTTTGAAATTGCGTCAGAGGGTGAATTAAAGATACTCTCGTCAATAGGGGTCAACCCCGATAAGATAATATCAAGTAACCCCGTAAAATCACCTGGATTTATGAAAATGGCTCATTCATACGGTGTAAAATTCTTTGCATACGATTCTCCTGAGGAAATAGATAAACTTGTCAGATATGCGCCTGACTGCAATGTATACATCAGGCTTTCTGTACCCAACGAGGGAAGTGAATGGCCCCTCAGTAAAAAATTCGGGGTTGAACTTGACGATGCTGTTTCACTACTTTCTCTTGCAAAAGATAAAGGGCTCAATCCAGTTGGTATAACATTCCATGTCGGCTCCCAGTGCACTAATATTTATAACTGGAACATAGCTCTTGATAAGGCAAAAGCCCTATGGGATTCAGCAGAAAGAAAAAGGATTGAGCTTGATATGCTCAACATAGGAGGCGGTTATCCGATTAATTATACGAAAAATGTCATAAAGGTTGAGGCCATTGAAAAAAACGTTAATAATCTGATTTATGATAAATTTCCAGAGGATGTCAAAATATTTATAGAACCGGGAAGGGCTGTCGTTGGAGACGCCGGATTATTTGTGACGTCAGTTATAGGTAAAGCAAAAAGGTCTGATGAGAACTGGCTATATTTAGACGTTGGAGTTTTCAACGGTCTGATGGAGAGTGTCGGTGGTATAAAATATAGTTACCTTGTAGAAAGTTCCAGAGGAACCAGGCCCAGGAAAAAGTGGAATATTACAGGACCAAGTTGTGACAGCTTTGATATAATAGACAAGAATGTTATAATTCCAGAACCAGATGTCGGTAATCTGGTCATTATCCTTTCAAGCGGAGCTTATACAACATCCTATGCCTCGGAGTTTAATGGTTTTCCAATACCAAAAACGATCTTAATTTAAAGGAGAAGTTATTAGTGATTAAGAAATTTATAGAGAGTGCCCCTTTCGTTCCTATTGAGTACTCCTATGAGATCGGAAAAGTTCTCTATAAAGGAAGGAGTAAATTCCAGGAAATTATGGTATTTGAAAATCCTTATTTTGGAAGGATACTAATACTTGATGGCGTTGTCCAGCTAACTGAGAGAGATGAATTTTTTTACCACGAAATGCTGACTCATGTAGTTATGCATGCCCACCCAAATCCGAAGAAAATTATTGTTATAGGAGGTGGCGACGGCGGGACGGTCAGGGAAGTCTTAAAACACAATACTGTTGAAAAGGTTTATTTTGTAGAGATCGACAAGAGGGTTACAGATATTTCAAAAAAATTCTTTCCGACTGTAGCGTGCGGTATCGATGACTCCCGCGTTGAAATGAGAAATATGGACGGTGCGGATTTTGTCCGTAAACGCCCGTCGGACATAGACATTGTTATCGTAGACTCCACTGACCCTGTCGGCTTTGCAACAAGCCTTTTTACCGGAAAATTCTTCACATACGTAAAAAATAGCCTCACAGACAATGGCATGTTCGTTACACATTCTGAATCAATGCTCCTTCACAAAGATATAGTAGTAGAAGTTCAGAGAACGCTAAAAAAAGTCTTTCCAATAGTTGATTTGTATACAGCTCCGATAGCGACTTATCCGGGTAACTTGTGGACGTTCTCTGTTGCATCAAAGAAACTTAACCCAAGAAAGATGAAACGCAGATTTAGAATTAAGACCAAATATTATAGCAATGAAATTCATCGATATGCCTTTCTTCCGAGGGGTTTATATGATAAACTCATGCAAAAGAAACTCGAGTGGTGAAAGGGGTGTTGAGACCTGGCCTTTTTTTCTTGACACTATCGGAATACAATCGTATACTTGATTGTAAACCAACTTTGTGAAGGTGGAAATGATGCGATTTGTATCCGTGAGGGACCTCCGATCCAGAGGCCGCCAGGTATGGAAACAGCTCGAAACTGAAAAAGAGCTTATTATTACCTC
>CAYFYW010000435.1:0-8403 GCA_964347425.1 uncultured Nitrospirales bacterium | reverse complement strand
GAGGAGGGTTGGGGACAGATGATAAGAATAAACCTCCTTCCCGTAAAACGCAGGAAAAAAATTCAGCGTGTACCTCCATATATCATACACGCCGCTATTATCCTGACTGTAACAATCCTGGTTCTTGTTTTTTTTACTTTCTATTTAAGCAGCAAGGTTTCGGGTCTTAAAGATCAGGTAGCTGTAAAGGAGGCAAGGCTCGGTGAATTACAGGAGAAGCTGAAAGACGTTGAAAATTTTGAGAAGGATAATGAATCCTACAGAAGAAAGAGTGAGATTATTGAGAAGTTAAGGAAAAATCAGGATGTTCCTATGAAGCTGCTCGAGGAAACAAGTGCAAGGCTTCCAAAAGGAGTTTGGCTTACTTCTCTGGTGGATAAAGGAGGGGTCGTAAATATTCAGGGTTTTGCCTTTTCAAATTCCAACCTTGTTGAGTATATTCAGAATTTAAAAGGATCCAAATATCTGACCGATGTTGAGTTGTTAGAATCACGGCAGAAGACAATGGGAGATGTCGCTTCTCTTTATGAATTTAAATTAACTCTCAGGATTAAAGTGTGAGATGGCTATTAATCTGAACTTAAAAGATGTCCCACCCTATATGAGGATAGTCCTTATGGTGGCACCTCCTCTTATAGTAATAATACTATTTTTGTTCATCATGTATTTCCCCAAGAGCAAGGAGATAAAGGGTCTGAATGCCAGTATTATAAAATTGGAAAACGAGATTGCAACGGGTGAAGTAAAACTGAGAAGACTGGATAAACTGAAAGTTGAAAATGAAAGATTGAAAATGCGTCTCATCAAACTAAAGGAACAGTTGCCGGAAGAAAAAGAGGTATCAGTCCTTTTAAAACAGATATCGGATCTGGGGGTCAGATCGGGGCTTGAAATTCTTTTGTGGAAACCCGGGACGAGAAAACCCGATCCAAGTGGACTTTATATTGAGATACCGGTATCAGTCGAGGTTGTAGGGGGGTATCACGATCTTGGTGTCTTCTACAGTCATATAAGCCGTATCAAGCGGATCGTGAACATATCGAACATTAATATCAGTGTAGGCAGGCCTGCCAGATCAAGAGAGGCGGTTCATCTGATTAAGGCTGTTTTCGATGCGAGCACATTCTCGGCCGTGGATTGATGGGGGGAGAGAGAAGAAGATGATGAAATTATTTACAGCTCTGATTACTATCATATGTATATCCCCTGTTTTTTCGATATTAACGGTCGCCGTGGCTGAAGAGGTTAAACCGGAATCTGCAGTCCCGGGTGCCCCTGATGTAAAGGAAGAGAGCTTTGTCTATGAACCAGGTGACAGACGCGACCCGTTTATACCCCTCGTGGAGGTTACCTCGAGAGAGAAAGGCGAGGAAAAAGAACCCGTTGGTGGAACGCTTGAAGGTTATGACGCATGGGATTTCAAGTTGATCGCTGTTGCCGGAAAAGAGCAGCAGTATTACGGGTTACTTCTCTCCCCTGACAATAAATCATTTACTGTAAGAGTCGGGACGGTACTTGGTTTACATAAGGGCAAAGTCGAGGAGATAACTTTTAATCAGGTAAAAATAACAGAGTATATAAAAGATTATATGGGAGAACTGAGACCCAGAAAGATAATTTTGGAACTCCACAAAGAGGGGGTAGAATAATGACATTTGGGAAAGCTGTAATATTTTTTTTGATTTTCCTTACATGCTGTTTTATGGCACCGGGGGTTAAATCAGAGGAACCGGAGGCCGGAGCCCCTGAAATTACAGGAATAAGCATAAAAGAGGTGGGTAGCACTACCGAGATCCGCATAGATAGCAATTCCACGTTATCTTACACGGTTTATAAACCGGGGGACCCTTACAACGTTGTAGTGGAACTGCAGGACGTTGGTCTCGGTAAGTTCACGGATAAAATAGTGGTTGACAGGGCAGGCGTCATGGAGATAATTCCTTCAAAGGCTGAAGCTGTCGCCAATGTTTCAAAACTCGATATTATCCTTACTGTTCCTGCTGAGATCAAGCCAGTTCAGAATGAAAAAACATTAATACTTTCTTTTTATAATCCGGAGGCTGAGGATGTTGTTGCAACATCTGAGGAAGAGCCCGTTTTCCCGGCTGAGGAAGCAGGTGAGGAAACTGCTTTGGAAGATGCGGAGACAATCGAGAATATTGAGTTGATGAGGTCTGATGACAGGGTGGATGTTGTTATTAGTGGCGATGGGAAAATGTATCCGAGGGTAATCGAGCTTGAAGGCAATAAGCTCGTTGTTGATATACCGGGTGTGACTACCTCCGTGGAGTCCCCCGGGATCTATGAGCCGCCTGTTTTGGGGATAAGAATAGGTGGACAGCCCGATAATACAAGAATAGTCTTTGATCTTTCAGGTCCTGCGGAATATGTTATTTCGGAAGAAGAAAAACAGGTTATCCTTTCTTTTGGAGTGCCCGAGAAGGAGATAGCCGAGACAGTTGCACCGCCGCCTGAAGAAGAATATATCGGCGTAACCGAGCAAAGGGCCCGGCCCCGGCCGTTTGCGTCAAAGGAATACACAGGAGAAAAGATTTCTCTTGATTTTCAGGATGCTGAGCTGATCCATATATTCAGACTTCTTGCCGATGTGAGCGGGTATAACATTGTTGTGAGTCCTCAGGTCAAAGGTAAATTTTCCATGAAGCTTATCGACGTTCCATGGGACCAGGCCCTTGACATAATTCTGAGAAACTACGGTCTGTCAAAGACAGTTGAAAACAATATTATCCGTATAGTACCAACTCCTCTTCTTGCTCAGGAAGAAGAAGCAATAGCCAAAGCCAAGGAGGCCCAGGAAAAGGCAGGGGATCTTGTCACGAGAATTTATTCCATCAATTATGCCGATGTTGACCAGATAGAGAAGGCTATTAAAGGTGCAAAGATACTCACGAAAAGGGGTTTTGTCAGTGTTGACAAAAGGACAAGCTCACTCATTGTAAAGGATGTGGAGGGAGCACATATAAAACACAAAGAACTGATAGACAGCCTTGATAAACCAACCCCCCAGGTTGGCATAGATGCAAAGATTGTAGAGGTATCAAAAAACTTCACGAGAGATCTCGGCATCCAGTGGGGGGTACTGTGGAGGCCTTCTCCTCAGACGTAGGCTGGAGGCACAGGTGCAGCCGAGGGTTCCGGGGTTTTTTCGGATACTCCCTTCTTGGTGAACCTGCCTGCCGCTGTTGCTGCCGGCGCCGGCGGTTCATTAGGGTTTGGTTATATAGGGGCCAGTGATCTGAGGTCATTGGACATTCAGCTTTCAGCTATGGAAAGCTCTGGTAAAGGGAAGATAATTTCCAATCCCAGGATTATCACTCTGGATAACGAGGAGGCGACTATTCAACAGGGTAAAAAGATACCCTACCTCTCGGTTTCTTCTGAAGGGACACAGACATCATTTGTAAATGCCACGCTCAGTCTCACCGTCACTCCGCATATAACTCCTGAAGGAACCATTTTAATGGTAATAAAGACAACAAAGGATGCGCCTGATTTTTCAAGGACGGTAAGCGGTGTCCCCAGTATTGATACCAAACAGGCCACGTCGCAGGTTTTGATTGCTGACGGAGATACCCTGGTTATGGGCGGCATTTTTACAACTAATACTTCAAAAAATGTAGCCAATGTCCCTGGTCTTGCAAAGATACCTGTTCTTGGATGGCTCTTCAAGCAAAAGAAGGTAATAGATGATACAACAGAGTTATTAATTTTTATAACGCCGAGGATTATTAAATAATTTTTCCTCTCAACCTTCCCCTCTCCCTGCTGGGGAGAGGGCTGGGGTGAGGGGGTAACGAGAGCAATATGGAGGTTTTTACGGATTTGTTTAGTTGTCACAACTGTTAATATTATTAGGCAATGACTATTTCAGGAGGAGTAATGACAAAAAAGGGCATGATAACAGGTCTGGTTTTAACGGGTTTTCTGCTTTTATACGGATGTGGTGGAGGAGGGACAAGGGGTGTGGAAGGCCAGGATACAGGCATCCTGATTACGGTTAGTTTTTCGACTGAGTCTCCTAATCTCGATGCGGCCATACATCTGTGTCCTCCTGAGTTTACTGAAGCTGAAGAAGGCCTTTTTGACGATTTTACAACCATGTCCATAACCGCTGAACTGATAAACCCCGGTTTTGACTCTTTTCCCGGAAGGGTTAAGCAGTGCAGGATAACCTATCTGAAGGCTAATGAAGATCCTGCTTCCCCCATCATTAAGTCGTGGGACAGATATCCAAACTGTGTTTTTGAAGAGGGCACAACCGATTGTGAAGTTGATTTAATTGATATTGATAGAAAGGCGGCCTGGTGGGATGATTATACAACAGGGCTGAACGTGCCCGCAGAATATCCTACAAACTATATAGCGTACTACCAGTGCGAGTATGAGAATAAATGGGGTGAATCCGAAGAATTTGAGGGCAGGGTCAGATTCAGGCTGGCTGATTACGATGTATGTTAATAGGAGGGGAAATGGTAAAAAAATTTTTATTGACGATAGTACTATTTATTACAATAATTTCACTGGCTGGCTGCGGAGGTTCCGGTAGCTCTCCGGGTGTGCCACAGGGCGTAAATCCGGGTATACCCTCCATTGTCCAGATGCTCCCTGTTCAATCTATCGCTCAGACAAATTCTTTCCTGACTTTTAAGGCAAGGATACTTGACGGCAACGGAGACCCTGTCCCGAACGAACCGGTTACATTCATTAATTTTTCATCGATCGGTACCTTTCACACGTTTGTAAGCGCAACTGGTGTGAGCGTAGCAGCTACCTCAAATGTTGTAAACACGGATAGATTTGGCATCGCAACAATTCATCTCTTGTCCAATGAAGAAGGATTTGCAACAGTGCAGGCAGAGGTCGATACCGCTATAGGTATAGGCAGGGATAGAAGGACTGTTTTCTTTACCTTGTCCGGTAGCCTTGATTTAGGGTTTTTTCTGACACTTGATGTTGATGGTGATGATGACGGGATTCTTAATGAAACGGAAGATATTAATCTCTTTGTGACTACTGGTGACGATACTGTTATCATTACGGCGACAGTTTTTGACAGTATTAACCGGGTTATCATGGGCAGCAGTGTAACCTTTGAAACCGATGTCCCCTATAAAAGTGGTGCTGATCCTGACGCCGCATGCTCTGACGGGTCTGAAACGTGTGAGGTTGTCTTTCTCAGTGGAAATACCGCAACGACAAATAGTTCCGGCGAGGCGTCTGTTGTAATGCGGGTTGTACCGGTATTCCTGAGGGACATCACCACAACACTGAATGTTACTGCTCTGGCCGACGTTGGCGCGTTTAATGTTCGCACCTTATTCCTTAATGAGGTAATCGTGGAAAGTGTTGCTCTCTCGGCCAATCCATCAACTGTGGCCACCGGAGAAACATCCACAATTACAGCTGTTGCGACCACTAATGTTGGGACACCTGTACCAGATGGGACAACGGTTAATTTTACAACTACGTGCGGTTCAGTTGTACCTTTTAGCCAGACAACAGACGGTGTTGCAGAAGCAGAATTCGCCGCTCCCGCATCGGCTGGAACATGTACCATTACAGGAACAATAGGTACGCGGTCAGGGACTGTGGATGTGGATGTGACCGCTGCAGTAGTGCCGCCGCCGCCATCGACGCCTTTGACTGTGGATAATACGTCTGTTACGATATGTGAAAATGACACGAGCTGCGTTAGTGCCACAGAAACAAATACATTTGCGATCTCAGGTGGTGTATCGCCGTATTTTGTCAGTTCACAGGATACTTGCATAATACCGGATCCGACCGTTACAGGAACGTTTACCGTTGACGCGACTGATGATAGTGTGACTGGTGATACGGATGTGCAATTAATAGTAAGTGACTCGGACAGCCCGGCCTCTTCTGTTATTGTGACCGTTACTGTTACAAATCAAGCGAGTGCAGCAACATTGGCTGTAAGCTCTACGGATCCTGTCGACACTGCTACTGGTATTGCTTTGAACAGCCCTGTAACAATAACCTGGAACAAGCCTGTGGACTGTTCAACAGTAGATACTACTTCAGTAACCATAGATGCTGGTGGCTGGACATTGACCAGCTGTAATTGTGATCAGGCGGTATTTACCCCGGACAGTCAGGTTAACAACACTACATACAATGTGACTGTCGGAGGTGACGGTGTACCGCCTGATGTGGAAGATCTCGATGGAGGTATAATGGCAGGAGATGATACTTTTAGCTACACGACAGTACCATAAGTATCTTAGAGCATTTTTTAAAAAAGGCGGGCTAAAAGCCCGCTCCCATTTATAAGAGGTATGCATAAAAAATTATTATCTAAAAAGAAGGAGCGCGGAATGAGAAAATTTATTTATTTTTTTATGTCTCTTTTTTTGGTCGCCTGTGGGAGCAGCAATACTACGGATGTTTCCATGGATACCACGGGAGAAGTCGCCGCTTCAGCGGTTACGGTTCATTCCGTTCTATCCAACATGGAAAAGGGGATTTACAAAGAGAGAGAGCTCCTGGTCAAGTTTAAATCAGGGACTGTCACGACGTCTTCTGTAAGGGCGCATCAGGCGGTTGGTGCATCTTTTGAAAAAAGATTCACTCTCGTGCCTGGCCTTGAGCATGTTAAACTCCCGCAGGAACTGTCAGTGCGGGATGCGATTGTACAGTACATGTCTGACCCTGATGTGGAATACGCAGAGCCGAATTACCTGCTCCGTCCCGCTTCCAGAAGGCCTGACGATACATACTTTGGTCAGCAGTGGTCATTGGAAAACTTAGGCGCCTTTGCTAATGGAACCCCTGGAGCGGATATACAGGCCACCGATGCGTGGGAGATACACACTGGAGACACCGGTATGATTATTGCCGTTCTCGATACAGGTATACAATATAACCACCCCGACCTTGTGGGAAATATATGGACTAATTCCGGTGAGACAAGCTGCACGGACGGTGTTGATAACGATGGAAATGGATACACGGATGACTGCAGTGGTTATGATTTTCTCAATAATGACAATGACCCCATGGATGACATAGGTCACGGTACACATGTTGCAGGGACTGTCGGTGCATGGGGAAACAATGGCTCCGGGGTCTGTGGCGTTATGTGGAGAGTGCGGTTAATGGCGCTGAAGGCCTGTTGTGATGCAAACGGATTTTTTACCACTGATGCCATAGTCCAGGGCATCGGGTACGCGGCTTCGAAAGGGGCAAAGGTCATAAATGCAAGTTTCGGTGGAACAGTGTTTCAACAGACCATTCTCAATGCGATCAGTTTAGCAAACAACGCGGGGGTCCTGTTTGTGGCTGCCGCAGGCAACGAGGGTCAGAATAATGACCTGACCCCTCATTACCCTTCAAGTTATGACCGGGGCAATATAATAGCTGTTGCTGCCACTGACCAGAACGACAGGAGGGCAGCATTCAGCAACTACGGGCCGAACTCTGTGGACGTAGCTGCGCCCGGCGTCTATATATTCAGTACAATACCCACAGACGCAAGTTACGGAATTCTGGATTTTATGCCCGGCACCTCAATGGCAACCCCCCATGTTTCCGGACTTGCGGGATTGCTCTGGAGTTATTACACTGATTTTAATCTCTCGCAAATCCGTAGTTTAATCCTGAATTACGCTGAAAACCTGGATACCCTTAATGGCTGGATAAACACAGGCGGAAGGATTAACGCATACAGGGCGCTCTCGTCTTTGGCAAAACCGTCTAACCTTACAGCCACCCCTGTATCATCATCCGAAATATCCCTCTCCTGGGAAGACAATGCCGCTGATGAAGACGGCTATGTAATAGAACAGAAAGTCTCAGGCGGCAGCTTTGCCGCAGTAGCAACCACAGGTCCTGACAGCGAAACGCATTCTGTCTCCGGACTTAGTCCGTCAACCACCTATACTTACAGGGTGGCCGCATCCAATACTATTGGAAATTCATATGGCCCTGACACGGCATCTGCCGCAACATTCGCTGATGTAACTGACACACCTTCTGAAGGGGAAGGGAGCCACGGCGGCGGCGGCTGCTCCATTGGTGCACGGCAGAATTCGCCTACTGCTATTGTCTCCATTGCCATTCTGCTGACACCTCTTTTATTCATAGCGATCATGAGGCGGAGAAGATAAAACAGGGACCAAAAAAACCATAAGACAAGAAAAGGCATTATACACATACCCTGTCCTGTTTTTATTAGTGTTTGTGTATCATGCTTTTTCATTATCTGTCTTTAAATATATCATCTCCCTTTTCCGTGTAGCGATGTCTGTCTCTGTGCAGAAAAAGGTCAATCTCAGATTCAGCGCCAGAGACATGCTCACCGGCTTTATCGTATCTGTAGTCATATTACTGCCATTCTGGTACTTCATGTCGCCGGCAGGC
>CAYFYW010000434.1:0-1901 GCA_964347425.1 uncultured Nitrospirales bacterium | reverse complement strand
GGTGTCAGTTCCTTATGAAGGGCAGCCTTATGTAGTGGATGAATATGGTGGGACATTCTGGACAAAAGATTATGTTGACCTTCCTGAAAAAGCCGGACAGCGACGAAATAATTGGGGATATGGCAAGTCGAGAGAACAAGTCGAGGAACGGATTAAAGCCCTAACTGACATCATGCTGAACCACAAGCACATTTCCGGCTTTACCTACACGCAACTAACCGATGTTGAACAGGAGGTGAATGGTATCTATACGTATGACCGTAAACCCAAGTTTAATATCGAGCGTCTCAAAGGAATTTTTGGTGCGCCGGCAGCAGTTGAAAATTCAAATAAATAAATCGGAATTTTACCGAAAACAGTTGGACCAGCAGGAATCTATGTTTCGACTATCGTCTTTTAGGTACAATTTATATCTTACAGGAGATCAGTCCAGAACGAGGTAGGCAATCATACAAGGAGTATGAGAATGAATGGGAAAATAGCTCGCAGACAATTTCTTAAGTATTCAGCTCTTGGAACGGCTGGCTATGTTTTTTCTGCCTTACCAGGTTGTTCATTGTTATCAGTACAAAAAAAGCTCCAAAAACGTCCTCATATTGTTATGTATCTCTCTGATGATCATGGGATAGATTTTCTTGGATGCTACGGAAACAAGGATGTCCGGACTCCTAATATTGATGCCCTCGCAAAAGAAGGAATGCTATTTACCCACATGTTTGCCGCTTCACCGACATGTGCACCTTCCCGTTCGGTATTGTGGACCGGCCTTTATCCTTCTCGTAATGGTTGCATGCGAAATCACAGTACTTGCCGGGATGACATTACAGCACTGCCGAGTTATCTGAGCCGTTTGGGTTATCGGGTTGTACTGGCAAACAAGTATCATGCCAAGCCAAGAGAAGTCTTCTCTTTCGAGTATATAAAAGCCAGCTTGCCGCGTAATCCTGAAAACCGTAGAAAATACCGCGGGGAAGGTCTGAATATCGAAGATATTGACAAGTTTCTTGCGGAACATACCAAAGAGCAGCCTGAAACGCCTTTATGCTTGATTGTTGCCGACAGCAGTCCTCATGTGACTTGGGAGCCTAACAAAATTTATGCTCCGGAAAAACTGCAATTGCCACCATATATAGTTGATACGAAACTAACTCGAAAAGCGTTGGCCAATTACTATCAGGATATTACAACGATGGACAAACGGGTCGGAGAAATCAGATCAATGTTGAAACAATATGCTTTCGAAGATAATATGCTCTTCATTTATACATCAGACCAAGGTTCAGAGTGGCCGCATTCAAAATGGACATTATATGACGCTGGTATTCGTGTGCCTTTTATTGCCGTCTGGCCTGGAAAAACTAAGCCGGGCTCGGTATGTGATGCAATGGTTTCATTTGTCGATATTACTCCAACCTTTATTGATATTGCAGGTGGTCGGCAGCCCGAAAGTTCGGACGGAAAGAGTTTTTTCAATGTATTGCGCGGTAGAACCAAAGCCCTTCGAAAATATATCTATGCAAGCCATACGGGTGACGGCAATATGAATGTTTTTCCTCAGCGCTGCGTTCGGGATATTCGTTATAAATACATTTTAAATCTCAATCCCGAGCGCACCTGGACCACGCATTTTACAAAGGTCCCTGGTATTCCCGAAAGCCATAAGCAGGTCTGGGACACCTGGGCCGAAAAAGCCAAAAGCGACCCACAGGCCGCCAAACTGCTGGATATTATCGAGCGTCACCCTACCGAAGAATTATATGATTTGCAAAAGGACCCTTACGAGCTTAATAATATCGCCGACAAGCCCGAGGCCGGGCTTATTCTAACGAAAATGCGGCGGCAGTTAAAGAAATGGATGCTCTCGCAGAACGACCCGGCCCGAAATAAAGTGTAAAGTACCT
>CAYFYW010000433.1:0-4043 GCA_964347425.1 uncultured Nitrospirales bacterium | reverse complement strand
TGCTGTTTCCCCTTTCAGGTCATTTAAACCAGCTGTTTATGATTACCATCTTTTTCCTGTTATATGGCTTCATACTCTTGGCATTCAACGGGTTTTCGATAGGCCGTCTCTGGAGACTTGACTTCCGGTCAAACAGCGACCTATAGATAAAGACTGCAACATGAGAATATTATTTATCTCACTTTTGCTTCCACACCCCTATGCTGATCATGCAATGGCATTTACTATCCATAAAGTAATTAAGCATCTTTCTAAAAGACATGAAATTTCCCTGATTTCTTTTGTCAGATCGGAGGAAGAGCGAGAACAGGCAAAACATCTGATGGATTGCTGTACTGAGGTAGAAACAGTTGTGATTCCGGTTAACCTGTTCAGAAAGATATGGACGAGGGCAAAGATGCTGGCCCTGATCCCACGTGCATTTTCCAGCAGTTATTGCAGGGAGATGCGGAATAAGATTCGATCCATGACCGGAAGACAGAAATTCGACATAGTCCAGATGGATTACACCATGGGTCAATATGTTTCTGAAATATCTCATGCAGTGACCGTAATCTATCTGCTGGACCTTTTTTATGTAAAGGCAAAAAAGCTGGCGGATAACAAAGGATTTTCGCTCCGGAAACTGGAATGGCTGATTGACAGCTATCTATGCAGTTCATATGAGAAAAAGCTCTATACCAGATTTGACCGTGTCCTGACGATATCCCCGTGGATTCGTGAATACCTGCTTTCAAGTAATCCCGCCCTCAATATACATGTTTTGCCTCCGGGGGTTGATATCCCGGATATCAGGGGAACCCATTCATCAAAAAAAGGGAAGAGTATTGTTTATATGGGAGCTATGTGGCGGCAGGAGAACATCGATGCAGTGCTTTATTTTTACCGTTCGGTCTATGGGCTTATCCGCAAAATAATTCCGGACGTGAGGCTGAATATCGTTGGAGGTTCTCCGTCCGAGGAGATCAAAAACCTTGCCTCGGATCCTGGTGTGCAGGTTGCCGGATACGTAAAAGACCTGCCTTCTTATTACGCGAAATGTGATATTTCCGTTGCACCCATGCGTATGAGCGGCGGAGTTCATTGCAAGATATTGGACGCTATGGCTGCGGGGCTACCTGTTATTACCACTTCTGCTGGAAATGAAGGCATTGAGGCAATTCCGGATGAAGAGATAGTTGTGGCGGATAGCGCCGAGGAATTTGCCCGTCGAACTGTTGAATTGCTGGGGGATGGAAAACGTAGACAATACATAAGGAATAAAGGATTGGAATTTGTCAGAAAAAAGTTTGGATGGGAGGAGACAATATGGAAGCTGGAAACCATATATCACGACTGTCTGTCCTGAACCTGAATGACATGGAGGAAAAATATGGCGAAAGCACTTAAGCTGGGAATTGGAGCCCTGACATCAAAATGGTTTCCCAGGCCATTATTAAAGTTTATCCGGATTATCTTCGTCCATATCGCGGATGCCCAGGATCAAAGGGTCTACAATTCATTGCTGGAGCCTGGGACCCTCATTTTTGACATCGGCGCAAATCATGGTCAGACAACTGAAAAATTACTTCGCCCGGGATGCAGGGTCATTGCTGTGGAGCCGAGTTTGGAGAGCGTGGAAGTATTGAAAATGAAATTCAGGCATAATCCTTCTGTGACAGTTGTGAACAGAGGTGTTTCAGACAGGGAAGAGGTTTTGCCTTTTTATTTCGACAAAACTCAAAACAGAGCATCTTCATTTATTGAGAAATGGAGCCAAAGAGGAGAAAGCAAATATTCGGTCAGAACCACGACACTCGACAAGTTGATAGAAGAATACGGCATGCCTCAGTTTATAAAGATTGATGTAGAAGGCTTTGAATTAAGGGTGCTAAGGGGTCTGACACAAAGGGTTGCATCGTTGTCATTCAGTTATCATGGGCGAACCTGGGATGAGACATTGGAAGGTCTTGCACTGATCAATAAGCTTGGCAAGGCCAGGTTCAACTTCAATAGTTTCATAATGCATAGCCTGCATTTAGAGAATTGGGTTGACAGTGAAGAGTTGATATCGAAAATAAATAAATCTATGGAAAATGGCCATTACTATGGAGATATTTTCGTGAGAATAGACTAAACGAGGTAGATTTGTATTAAATTGATGTTATTCTTGTCAGATGCAGTGAACGGAGTGTGTCTATCCTCCGCGAAATCAAGAGAGAGGGAACACCATGAAAGTTGCTTTTGTTTATCCTGACATTTGCCCTGATTATTCTGACTGGCCGGGGGCATTTTATGTTGGCATAGGCTCGCTTGCCTCTGCCCTGAAACTGGCTGGTCATGAAACATCACTTATTCAAGTTACAAAGCCAATCCAGAAAAGTGATTTAATCAAAAGGGTCGAGGCTGAAGATCCGGATTTAATCGGATTTTCTTCAACCTCTCATCATGTTTCATACATTAAACAGTGGGCCGTATGGCTGGCTGAATCTGAAAAGAGGGTTCCGGTAATCTACGGCGGCATCCATCCGACAATTTTACCGGAGGAGTCTATCGGCATCGAGGGTATAGATATGATCTGCCGCGGTGAGGGGGAGGCCCCCCTGACCGAACTGTGTCACAAAATGGAGAACAATGAAGATATAAGTGATATTCCGAACCTGTGGGTTAAAAACAATGGAACAATAACGAGAAACGCCCTCAGGAATCTGATAGAGGATATGGACAAACTTCCGTTTCCTGACAGGAGTATATACGATTATCAAAACCTCTTTGATGAAAGGGAGGGAGTGGCCGTTTTTCTGGCGAGCAGGGGCTGCCCGTTAAATTGTACGTACTGCAGCAATCATGCGCTCAGAAAGATTTATGGCAAGGGGAGTAAAACAGTGAGGTTCAGAAGTGTTGACAGTATTATTGAAGAGATCAAGCAGGTTTTACATGATTATCCTTTTATAAAAATAGTTAATTTCCATGATGACATACTTTTTCTTAAGAAATCGTGGGCCGAAGAATTTGCCGAAAAGTACCGGCGAGAGATAAAACTCCCCTTTATCTGCAACGCGAGGGCCGATGTTACCAACGAAGCCACAGTCAATCTTCTCAAAGAGGCCGGCTGTTATCTGGTGAAGTTTGGGATTGAAAGCGGTAATGAAAATATTCGCACCGGGGTTCTCAACCGGCATATGACGAATGAGCAAATTAAGAATGCCTTCGCATTGTGTAAGAAAGCCGGGATAATGACTTTTTCTTTCAATATAGTAGGTTTTCCGTACGAAACCCCTGCGACGGTCCTCGATACTATCAAACTTAATGCCACTATAGGGGTAAACTATTTGCAGGCAACCATTTTTCAGCCTTATCAGGGAACAAAACTGGCAGAAATTTGCCGTGAAAAGAATTTCATGAGGACTGACGATCTCGGGCCGTCCTTCTTTTCAGCTTCTGTGCTCAAACTGAACGCTTTATCATCTGCTCAAATACTTATGTTCAAAGAGTATTTCAGGTTTCTGAAGCGTTATTATCAGATGCTGTACAATCTGCCCCGTCCGCTTTCGCATATCTTGATTGGAATTTCGGACAGGATTCTCTCCCTGAATTTTACGTCTCAAGTGCTCAACCTGTTGTTTCTTCCATTAAATCATCTTTTTGAGGCCCGCAGAAAAGCAAGAGTTGAGCGCTGCAGGGTGAAGGCGGTAGCCTCCTGAATTTTATGACATGAGGGTATTGACGAAAGGCCATAATCTATTAGACATCCACCGGGTGCTCCCTGTACTGGGCGGTATGCTCATCGCCGGGGCCTCGCTGTTCATCTTACGCTTCTCTTATATCTGGTCAGGGCTGGCCATTGTGGGACTGACTGTTTTTGTAATGAGTTTTACAACCAGAAATTTCAGGTCATACTGGCTGGCTATCTTTGCACTCGCGTTGCCTCTTGAAATTAAAAAGTTGTTGATCGATTCTGATTACGTGAGGGAGTATGTCCAGTTGAATACCCTGCCGGTATGGTCACTTCCGGCACCGGTACTGTATCTTTCAGACTTGCCATTCATAGTTCTTATGGTTTA
>CAYFYW010000432.1:0-1723 GCA_964347425.1 uncultured Nitrospirales bacterium | reverse complement strand
TCTCTTTTACTTTAGGATGCTCAACCGTGTAATCCCTAAGGTCGGGCAACGGAGGCAACCATCCCGTTCCAAGTTTCTCACTGGTTCCGTTTAGTGATACACCTTTGTATAAGAAATTCATGTCTCTTCCCCCTCATATCGCAATTTACCCAAACTGGGCTCATGCCAGCTCGGTTCATTCCTAGGTAAAAGTTTTCAATAAAATTAATATAATTATCAAATTTGACTCAAATTTGACTCAAGTTTGACTGTCTTAATCCTCAGTGAAATTCTCCATGTTTATCGTTTTACTATTAATAAAGAAATCTTCTTCATTGACCAGTTCCCTTGCGATTCTCACTCCCTCTTCAGTCAGAAAGAATGCATTCTGCTTGCGCTTCTTATTCTCCACCTTCGATAACACTCGATAGATGTAGCCTTTTTCCTCATTCTTCTTCAGTAATCGTGATATTAAACTCAGATCACAGCCCAGTGCACATTTGATACCCTTTTCGGTAATAACTTCCGGAACAATGTAGTGACCCCTGTAATGATTGTTCCTCAGAAGATGCATGAACAGCAATTCTTCCTTTGCTAGATTTCCTCCATCATCGCGACCCAAAGGAATGACATCCCCTCCTGCTGAAGTTGCTGATGGCAGCTACCCCATTAATGGTCAATTTCCTTCCCCCTGTTACTCGAATTTGATTATCTCCGCATTATTAAGGTCCCTTCCTAATCTAGGAAATGTCCAAAGTACCTGTGCAATTGTATACATTACACTCTGAATATTGACAGGTGACCCCTCGCCCCTCACAATCAAAAAGTATATTGAGAATGAAGTATTAAAATCTATCGTCCTAGACAAAAAGCTAGAAATTTAAATGCCTTTAGTGGAGGATTAATAGTTAAAACATACTTTCTATGTATTTGTTGGTCTTCTTATCCACTGCAGGTTTCCTGAACACGAAAAGATGCTCGTGCATAATCATAAGAAAATTACTCTCCATAGACTTCCTAACCCAATACGGAGTGCTCTTGCACTGCCACTGATGTTTTATTATATCCTCCCTTAGGATAAACCCAACTTCTAAGAAGGAATTCAGGGTCCTGTAGGCCACATCTAGAGAGCACACTTAGAAGGTCCTCTGTTGAATAGACATCGACCTCGTCTTGTTTTTTCTTAAGATTCTTATCATTGGACCAGATGGCAATATGCAGGGCCATTGCCAAAGCCACATAAGGGACATCTTTTTTATCAGGGGATATCGCTTTGGCATCTTTAACATACCTCTTAATTTCTTCACTGGGGATCAACTTGATTCTCCTTTGAAAAACTTGCAGTGCAGTATCAAACTCACTTTCATTTCTGTTGGTTTTTCTCAGAATCAAATCCTTGTACTTTTCGAATTCCATAAGAAGAAATTCGGGTGCATATAGATGGATGTCCTCATGCAGCATGAGCGCGGAGGTCGTGCTGTCCTTGATTAATGCTGCAAACAGAACGTTGGCATCAACGACAAGGTCCATAAGGATTCCTCGCTAGGCCGTGTACCGTTTCGCAAGTTTTTTACTCAGTTCCGCACCCAGCTCCAGAGCCTCTTTTTCGGTCAATGTGCTTTCCCTTGTGAACTTCCTCAGTATCTCCAGGTCCTCCACCTTCCGCCTGAAGGCCTGCCTTGCCACCTCTGACCAGTTGATCTCGGGAAACGAATCCATCTTTTTTTTAAGCTCCTTGGGAACG
>CAYFYW010000431.1:0-2260 GCA_964347425.1 uncultured Nitrospirales bacterium | reverse complement strand
TCCGTAGCTCCATTCTCCGTAGCTCCATTCTCCGTAGCTCCATTCTCCGTAGCTCCATTCTCCGTAGCACTGCGAAGGATGAAACTGCGAAGGATGAAAAACGGGAATCCAGTATTTTTAGGTACTTCTGGATACCCGCCTAAGCGAGTATGACAGACTTTCTTGACAAGATAAGCCTTTTTCAACAGGCTGTTTAATAATGACGCAAGATTCAGGTAAAAACTTCACTGACAGACAAAGTCTGAATTCTCTAATTCAGGGCTCCATAAGCGGTGGATTTGTGATAACCGAGTCTTCCCGGGACTCTTTTATGATAACTTTTCGCCCCCTGATTTCAAGTTTGTTTTCCGCGAAGAGTCTGACAGCATACGGAAAAATCCTGTGTTCCTGTTTCAGTATCCTTTCTGAAAGGGTTTCCCCGGTGTCATCATCGTAGACAGGAACTGCGGCCTGGATTATAACAGGGCCTGTGTCAACACCTTCGTCAACAAAGTGTACTGTACAGCCGGAAATTTTGACTCCATAGTCAGCTGCCTGTTTTTGTCCATGAAGTCCTGGAAAGGACGGCAGGAGGGCAGGGTGTATGTTCATTATTTTATTTTGAAACTCTCTTATTAGTGACCTGCCCACAACCCTCATAAAACCTGCCAGTATCACAAGTTCAACACCCCTGTTTTTCAGTTCCTCTGCTATATGCGAGTAGTATGAATCCTTACCGGGAAATTCTTTTGGTCTCGTAATAAGAACCTCTGTATTATGCTTTTTTGCCCTCTCAATAGCATATGCCTCTGGATTATCGGTTATAAGGACCGCAATCCGCGCCTTGAGGAAACCTGATTCTACACTATCAATAATAGCCTGAAAATTTGAACCCCTCCCTGATGCCAAAACCCCTATAGTAAGCATTCTCTTTTTGACTTCCTCTGTCAACAGTCAACTGTTGACTGTCAACGGTTAACTATATGTATACCACTCCTTTTTTACCCTTCTCAATATTCCCTATTTCAAATGCCTTTTCACCAAAAGAATTGAGCTTCTTGATAATTCCCGGTGCATCAGAATTTTTTGTAATGAGTATAAAGCCAATTCCCATGTTAAATGTCCTGTACATTTCCCTTTCCGAAATGTTGCCGGATGCTTGAATGATATCAAATATCCTGTGCCGGGGCCAGCTGTCTCTCTTGACAACAGCCCGCAATCCCCGATTGGCAGGGAGAACACGAGGGAGATTCTCTGTAATACCTCCCCCGGTAATGTGTGCCATTCCCTTTATTTTAAAGGTCTTAAGCACCTTTAAAATACTTTTTACGTAGATTCTTGTTGGTTTTAATAGCTCTTCCCCCATTGAGCAGCCAAGTTCGCGTACGAGTTTATCCACCCTGTATTTTTTAATGTCAAAAACAACTTTCCTTGCGAGGGAATACCCGTTACTGTGCATTCCATTTGAAGAAAACCCGATGAGAATATCACCATTTTTGATGCCTGAGCCGTTAACAATCTTATCTTTTTCCACGACACCAACAGAGAAGCCGGCCAGGTCATATTCGCCTTCCCTGTAAAAACCCGGCAGTTCAGCTGTCTCTCCTCCGATAAGAGAACAGCCGGCTATTTTGCAGCCGTCAACAATCCCTTTAATCACATCTGCAGCTTTTTTAGTTGTAAGTTTTCCTGTCGCAAAATAATCGAGAAAAAACAGGGGTTCAGCTCCGCTGGTAAGAATGTCATTTACACACATTGCAACAAGATCAATCCCGACTGTAGCGTGCTTATTCAACATAAAGGCAACCTTTAATTTTGTACCTACACCGTCAGTGCTGCTCACGAGAACAGGATTCTTATATTTTGATGGACTAAATCTAAAGAATGCGCCAAAAGAGCCGATATCATTATGGACCTCCTGCCTGTATGTTAAGCGCACAAGCGGTTTTATCATGTCTACCAGTTTATTGCCTCTGGTGATATCAACACCCGCATTTTTATAAGTAAGAACCATAAGCTTCCTTTGAATGGTGAGTTCTCTCCCGAATTATTAATACCATACAATAATCAAATCACAAATTCCAAATTACAAATAATTTCCAATGACCAAATTACAAACTTTCGGCTATTGTCAGAATTGACCCGCCTGCCGGCAGGCAGGCCCGTAGCGGGGTTATTGGAAATTGGAGCTTGGAATTTATTTGGTGCTTGGTGCTTGTTATTTGGAATTTATGCGTCATCTGGCAAAAATCCGGTGCTCAGACGGTTATAGGGGCTTACG
>CAYFYW010000430.1:0-2462 GCA_964347425.1 uncultured Nitrospirales bacterium | reverse complement strand
GTTATGAGCTTCTTTAGTTCTCCTCCGCAAGAGGAGCATTCGGTAAGGGGGGGATCCGTAATCTTTTGTGTTATCTCAACCTGGTTATTGCATTTTGCACACTTGTATTCATATACAGGCACAACAAAACCTCCAGAAAAATTACCAAATCACAGGCCTGCCCGCCGGTCTACGACTCATGGAGCAGGCAGGTGATAGAGGATCCGGTAACTGTGATTTCTCCCCATTGATTAGGCACAACTACTAATAATATCATAAACTTTTCATTCTTGACAAGATCATACGTCTATGATATCAAAAGATTATGTGGGAATATACAGACAAGGTCAAAGAAATTTTTCTTCATCCAAAAAATGTTGGAGAAATTGAAAACCCTGACGCCGTAGGTGAAGTGGGCAATATTGTCTGCGGTGATGCGCTGAAACTCACGCTCAAGATAGACAGGAAGACCGACAGGATTGTTGATGCAAAGTTCCGCACTTTTGGGTGTGCAAGCGCAATTGCATCATCTTCAGCGCTTACGGAATTAATAAAAGGTAAAACAACTGATGAGGCCCTGAAAATTTCGAATAAGGAGATCGCTGAATACCTTGGAGGGCTGCCAAAGGAAAAAATGCACTGCTCTGTAATGGGCCAGGAATCACTTGAGGCAGCAATTAGCAATTACAGGGGAGAAAGACCTCCAGAGGCAGAAGAAGGTGAGATAGTATGCAAATGTTTCGATGTTACAGAGAAAAAAATAAGACGTGTTATTATAGAAAATAATTTGAAGAGCGCTGATGATGTTACAAACTTTACAAAGGCAGGGGGCGGCTGCGGTGAGTGTATACCCGAAATTGAAAAAATACTCAAAGAGGTACAGTCAGGCAGAGCCGTTGAAGTTGAGGTAAAACCCATAAAGAGGCTGACAAATATTCAGAAGATTTCGATGATACAGGAAATAATTGAAAAAGAAATCAGACCTCAGCTTCAGGCCCACGGCGGTGACGTAGAACTGATTGATGTCGACGGCAACAAGGTTATTGTTTCGCTCAGGGCATTGTGCACGGGATGTCCCATGGCAGATGTTACAGTACAAGATATTGAGAAGAAACTGAGGGAACTGGTAAACAACGAATTAACAGTGGAAACAGAATGAACGTGATATATTTGGACAACAACGCAACGACAAAGGTTGCGGATGAAGTTACAGAGGCCATGCTTCCACATTATGGGACCCTTTATGGAAACCCGTCGAGCATGCACACGTTTGGCGGTCAGATTCACCGTAAAATAGAAAATGCGAGGGAAGAGGTTGCAGACCTGATCCATGCAGAACCGAAAGAGATAATATTTACAAGCTGTGGAACGGAAAGCGATAACACGGCAATCATGAGTGCACTTCTATCCAATCCAGAAAAAAGGCACATTATAACAACCAGGGTTGAGCACCCCGCCGTATTAAATTTTTGCAAGGCAATGTCAAGAAGAGGCTATGCTGTAACTTTTTTGCCTGTTGATAAACTCGGCAGGCTGAACCTTCAGGATCTGGAATCAGCAATCACACATAATACCGCTATAGTCTCAATAATGTCTGCCAACAATGAGACCGGGGTAATCTTTCCGGTAGATGAAATCGCAGATATTGTAAAGTCCAGGGGTGTGCTTTTTCACACGGATGCCGTACAGGCCGCAGGAAAGATTCCGGTAGATGTTAAAAAGCTGCCTGTGGACATGTTATCTCTTTCAGGACATAAGATTCATGCCCCAAAAGGAGTCGGGGCACTTTATATCAGAAAGGGTACAAGATTTTCTCCCTTTATTATCGGCGGACATCAGGAAAATGGCAGAAGGGCAGGAACAGAAAATGTCGCATCTATAATCGGGATTGGCAAGGCCTGCGGACTCGCAAAAAAATACACGCATAAGGACAACACCAGGATAAAGGACTTAAGAGATAGACTTGAACAGAGACTGCTGAAATCATGTCCGGATCCGAGAGTTAATGGTGATACCGAAAACAGGCTTCCAAACACAACCAGTATAAGTTTTGAATACGTAGAGGGAGAAGCTATATTATTGAAGCTTAATGAGAAAAATATTTGCGCCTCTTCCGGATCTGCATGCACGTCCGGCTCTCTTGAGCCATCCCATGTGCTAAGAGCAATGGGTGTTCCTTTTACCGCAATTCATGGCTCTGTACGGTTCTCTCTAAGCCGGTATAACACAGAAGGGGACGTTAATATTGTTCTTGAAACAATGCCGGAAATTATAGAAGAATTGAGAGAATTAAGTCCTTTCGGTCGACGACCCGTCCACGACCCATAGAGTCCGCTGCCTCTTCCCCGACTTCAATCCGGGTGAGAGGCGTCCCTGTACTCTGCAACGTTTAATACATCTCTTTCGAGATCCTGAATACGCTTCCTCTGCACTTTATTCACCCGTGACTTTCTCCACCATGCCGGAATAACGAGGAATATACC
>CAYFYW010000429.1:0-2255 GCA_964347425.1 uncultured Nitrospirales bacterium | reverse complement strand
TCGGGTTCCTGGTATGTGAGCACTCCCGTAGGCGCAATTTTCCCTATGATGCTGTCCCTGACGAACCTGACTGCATCAAGTGCGGGCTTTTCAGCAATTTCAGACATATTGTTTTCAGGATTTACTATGTTTCCTCCATTGCTTAAAATAAATTCCATGATGTCACACACCAGTCCCTCGTATTGTTTGAACTGGCCTGAGTATCCGTATATATCCTGGTTTTTTTCTGACTCCCGGGATGCAATGTTTTTTGCCTGTTCAGCCATCTCCTGCCAGGTTTCAGGCGGGCGATATCCATATTTTTCAAGTAAATCTTTTCGATAATAAAGCACACCGCTATCGATAAAAAGGGGGACACCGTAAATTTTATCTTCATATGTATTTGCCAGGATCGTGCCGCTGAGAAATTTCTCCTGTTCAGAAGAATCAAACAGGTTATCAAGAGGCATTGCCCATCCTGCGGAAGCAAACTCAGGAGGCCAGATTACATCCATAAAAAATACATCAACATCCTCACTCAGGTTCTTGAGCTTCTGGGTCAGAAGGTCGTGAAAGGCGGTCGAGGAATGCGGGCCTATTTCTCTGACTAATCTGATTTCAGGATGTCTGCTCTCAAAGAGCGATAAAATCTCTTCCCATGCCCGGGGAATGTTGGGTTTCCAGGTCACAAAATGAAGTACAGTTTTTTCTTCTTCTGTTTTTTTTACGCATCCGGCTACGAGTAACGCAGATATAAGCAGAAAAACAAAACCCGGGATTATTATTTTTGGTTTAGAGGTTTTGAAAATATGAGATAAGCCGGAACGAAATAATATTGTCTTAAAAAGAAAACTACTCATTAATTTTGATTTTTTCACTGGAATCCAGGAACCCTTTAATATTTAGTAAATCCATAATAACTTTCTGAATATCCAGCCTTTGTTGCCGAATTCATCAATTACGTTTACCCATGAACCTTTTCTATTTATTACCTTAAAAGAATCGTATTTTATAGCCGGGCTGAAATCCTTTTTCCTGAATTTTATGCCGGCGCCGCTTCTGACATTAGCCTCGTCTACTTTGACAACTGCACAATCGATTTTATTCGTAACCAGATTGCTGTAGATCCAGTGCACATCGCCGTCTAAGTCCTCTACTTTGTACCAGTTCCCTTTTCCCTCTAATTTCTTAAAAGGCATGTATTTAAATACCTGCCATGTTTTTTTATAAGTTGTTCCGGGCCCTTTTCTGAGGTTAGCCTTTGGTACCTTTACGCACAAGGCAGAGGCATGGGAGATAAAGGTTAATATGAGCGTGAGCATTAACCCATAAACAAATATATTTTTCATGGTTCCCTCCTTTATGTTTCTCTATTATATATATACTCGGTGCGTGTATCAATACCAGCTTAAGATTAAAAATTAAATATCAAAAATCATACCTGTCCAAAATAAAGAATTTGTGGAGGCTGAACACCTCATAAACACAATGAGTAGCTGAATTTTAAAATGGAGATAGCAGGAGATAGTATTTTCATTCATTCTCGTCCCTAGACTTCGCTCGGACCTCCGAGGCGTTTATTCAGTGAAACATGTTTCACTGAATAAACGAAACCATTCAAATGCTATCTCCTGCTATGCAGATCGCCAGGGGTGTAGTTATGTTTATCAGGTATCTCTACAGCTTATCAACCAGCCTCCCTGTTTATGATTATTTTAGACAGATATGATCAAAAAAAAAATTAAGGAACTAACAAATAGAAGTTTAATTTTAAATCCCTTAACTACTAACTGCTGATTACTTTTTTTAGAATTTTGTTTGACTTTTGTCCCGGCTATTCGGGATGATATTTGAAATTATGTGGTGATGGTGTTCTGCATTACCTGCGGTCGGGGAGGATAATTGGCCAAGAATAAAATGTATTTATATGGAAAGAATTCTGTTCTGGAGCGTCTTAAGGCTAACCCGAAAAGCATAAGAAAAATATTTGTGCAGGAGAATTTTAATGATCCTCATATATTGAAGATCATAAAATCGGCAAACAACCCCCTTATCCGCGTTACCGAAAAAGAGTTGTTGAAGGTTAAGCGAGCTGACCGTCTTCAGGGTATAGTTGCGGAAGTCAATAAGTTTGCCTACACCGCTTTTGAAGATCTGTTGTACAGGTCTGAAGGTGGCCGTCTTTCATTTTTTTTTCTGGACAGTCTGAATGACCCCCATAATTTGGGTTCTGTTATGCGGGTTGCGGCCTGTTTCGGCGGTTTTGCACTTGTTAT
>CAYFYW010000428.1:0-3230 GCA_964347425.1 uncultured Nitrospirales bacterium | reverse complement strand
CCAACCAGTTGAAATACTGAATGACCCTCTGGACGCAGGACGCAGTACGAAATATCCGGATTGAAGATTAGGGCGTACAATTGACTTGTGGGGGAGAAATTAGAATTTATATTCGGGCTTCAGTTTTTAACTTGTCGATATGCTTCCAGCGTCAATTTCGATAGCTATTACCGGCTGTTAACTATTAAATCACGAGGCAGGATTAGTTAAGCCATCCCATGAGTACGAACGTCGCTTCCTGGTGGGGAGTCAGTACCTCGCGGAGTTCCTGGCGTGCCTTAACTAATTGCCCCTTGGCCTCTTCTCTAATATTCCGCAGGGCACCTATTTTCTGTCTTATCGCTTCCGGATTTGCATCTTTATCCTGCAGGAGCTCAAGAAGCTCTTCGCAGATTTTTTCGCCTCTTGTCAGCCTGGCCGGATTCTTGCTCGCCGAAGGTTTCGACCATCTCCATCCGTACCGACTCCAACTGCGAGTCTCCTCGCTATTAATATTTTCGCTTTGTCGTGTCCGTCCGCCCCCTGCTCTACCCCCAGCGCCTGCGCCAGCTCCAAATCCACCGCCACCGCCTGCGCCTCCTCTACCGCCTGCGCTGCCTCCAAAACCACCGCCAGCTCGACCACCAGCTCTAATTCTGCCGCCTGCGCCCGCGCCGCCTCCAAAACCATAAGAGACCGGGGCTATCGAGACTCGTGCCTCGTTCATGAAAGTTTGCACCTTTTTGAATTTAGGCTTGATAACCTTCCATTGCTCTTCAGTTGCCCCGAGTGCCTGCTTTATTGCTTCGTCGCTGCGGTCGGCCGCTGTTGCTCGGGCCTGTCTGAGCCTGTTTTCTCGCTCAACTCGCATCTGTTCCCTGCGCTCGGCAGCCCTCTGTTGATATTCCCTTCGCCTCTCTTGCGGGCTTATGCGCCGCATGAGATTCGGGCGTTCAGGCAAATCGCCTGTTCTATTAGCCCTACGTGCCTGGGACAGTGATTGACCCACAAACACAGCTATCAAGAGACATACGCTCGAACCAAGAATTATCTTGTACCTTGCCATTGCAATTCTCCTTGGGTTAAACCGAAACTTCCATCTACACAACTTTGCAACATTACTAAATCCTTCGATACACTATATTACCAAATTCATCCCAGAACCTCAACCACTTTCGCTCTTTTTCCTGCAGATATCATCCGTTATAATCCACCAAAATACGGACATTTAATGCTGAAAACCACCACTGCATCATTATCTTTTCGTATCTGAAACCCCTTTTTCATAATAAAAATTCTCAAAACTTCTTCGCATCAGCATAGGAAAATCCCAATGCATAAAGCGGTCTTTGAAAATTCTATAGGGCGAGCCAAAGATGGAGAGTCCCAATGTTTAAGTTTTTGTTTTCAGGCCGTTATATTCAATCTCGAATCTCAGCTTGTGTTCAGCTTCTTCCTGAGCCAGCGACAAAAACATATCCCTCAACTCTTCGTCTTGTTCTATTCTCGCCAAATCAGAATATAGGTCAACTGAAACTCTTTCTTTCTTCATGGCCAAAATAAGCACATCTCTATAACTCATATCCGGCCGAGCCTCTCCTCCCTCAATGTAATCGTCGATGTCAAGACTTCCCACTTCTTCCTCGTTTAGCACAATTCCTCCCGCCTTTACAGTTTCCAGCTTCTCTTTATGTTCCTGCTCCTCCCTTGCAAATCCTTCAATGACCCTACGAATCTCCGGATTGTCCACTCTATTCGCCAAGTCTATGTATAACTGGATTGCTTCAACTTCTCTTCCGATTGCAAAATCCAGAATTTCATCAACAGAACTGAAATTCCTCATCCTTAGCTCTCCTAACTTACGGGTTCCAGTTAACAAGTTGGACAGCTCGGAAGCTATTTCATATTTTAAGCCGCGTTAATTACGTTATAAATCCTAATCTTGACACTTATGCTTGTCAAGGTCACATCAACAACACCTTGTTATTATACCCAAAAAGAGCCAAAACTTCATAAAAATTGTGAAAATTTGCTCGGATGAACTAGTGTTCGCTGGTGGTCAACGAATAAATGTGACAATAGTTCATTCGTGTACCGGCATTTGTTTCTCAACATCACCACATGCAAGCCCCACACCAATTAAGTTCGGGCTCACGCCTCATGGGCCTAGGGCAAGCCGAGCAGCAAGAGTGTGGGGGGAGTATTATGCTTTTTCTAAAAGGCTCTTTTTAAGATAACGAAATTGGTGATTACTGTTGTATTACCGTCCCGAAAGTTGTGGGCAAATTACCGTGTCAAAGCATCGAGCCAATCCTCAATATTCTTCGCAAGAACAGTCACGTCTTTTTTGTTCATAATATGCTCAATTATAGCAGGCTTTATCTTAAGCTTCACCATCGCCCTATGCGCCCTCTCCCATAGCCGAGCCTGCTTAGCCTTGCTGTCGGCAAGGTAAATCTGGCCCACCAATTCCTGTAACCTGGCCAGAGTAATCCCGTCGAGATTATCATAATATCTGGAAATAACATCCCGCTGATAGCTTGAATATTCTTTACCGGTCATTTTAACCCAATTATTTCAAAAACATTTGTTTCCCGTATTTGGCATTTCCTTCTCGCCATCCCACCGTCGCAAATTATGGAAACATTCTCAAACATCAAGCCCGATTAAACTGCCCTCATCAACGAATGCTAATTTTGATGTTAGGCCCCGGTATATCATGGAGAATTGCGTTTTGGGATTCTACGCCATGGCTTTTCGTTTCATACTTTTTAACTTTCTTCTCAATATTACCGTGCCCAATCCAAGCGGTAAAACAGTTGATGGCTCGGGAACGACTGCAATGCCATACATATTCCTGAACTGCTGGTCAGTAATATCATACTGATTGAAGAGAGTGGTAGTCCCGGCAGAGACGTTCAGGGCATACACAGAGGACCATCTATAAATACCGGTCGCGGATCTCTCGTATATCTTGATATCCTCACCCGTATCGACAAAGCCGAGGTTAAAGACCCAATTCATACCGGCAGCATTTAACTGCGGCTTGAGAAATTGGCCACTGTCAGTCGGAAGGGGACCTTGCCCCAAACGGTTGTCAAGCATGATATACAGTGTTGCACTGCGCGACAACGTCACGTCCAGTTCGTAATTCATTCCCCACTTGTCATCATTTGCAACTCTGATGTATTCCGCACCGATGAGGTCCTGTGGTATCATATAATATTCATATGGTCGGTCCACATATGGAA
>CAYFYW010000427.1:0-2165 GCA_964347425.1 uncultured Nitrospirales bacterium | reverse complement strand
TGGATATACTCATGCCGATCACATCCACGTCTTCTTGAATGGCCGTGTTTACGATATCTTCAGCTACTCCAAAACTGGCAAGGACCACCTCCATTCCAGCCTCTACGAGTTTCTTTGCTATATACTTCATCCCTCTATCATGAGCATCGAGCACATTTTTAGTAAGTAATACTCTGATTCTTCTTTCGTGAACACTTTTAGAAATATCATCCATGAAGAGATATCCTCCCAAAATCACACAGTACCGTGTTACGCCCTATGTGTCCCCAAATCCCCTCTTTGGTGCCTTTTATTGACGGTCTGCAACCACGCTCCATCGGCCCCGATAAAGGTACGCAACACATTATTAAATCTGACCAAATCCCAGATTGCACCATTTACCTTCATCATCCATATTGCATCCAACCATATACTTCCCGTAAAACACCCATCATCTCTCCCAGTGTAGCATCTACCCTGGCAGCCTCAATGAGAGCTGGCATTAGCTCACCATCACTTCTTGCTACTTCTTTCACACTGTCTAAAGCAGATGTCACCCTTTCATTGTCCCGGTTCTTCTTAAATACCTTCAGCCTCTCTACCGCGGTCTTCTCCACCTGGGGATCGATATGGAATACTGGAACCGTTATCTTCTCAGCAGTGTTAAATTTATTTATGCCGACGACTATCTTTTCTTTCTTGACCACACTTTCCTTCCATTTATACGCCCCTTCCTCAACCTCCTTACGGACCCAATTCTTCTCCCAATACTCTAAGAATCCTCCTCGGTTCTCTATTTCTTCAAGCATTTCATATACCCTCTGTTCTATCTCCTGAGTGAGATATTCTACATAGTAAGACCCCCCCATTGGGTCCGTAACATTTCTTATCCCACTCTCATAAGAGAGAATATCACGGGTTCTCATCGCTACAGTCACTGCCTCCTCAGTAGGTATCGAGAACGCCTCATCATAGGAACAGACGTGCATCCCATCGACACCTGCTATGGCAGCGGCCATTGCTTGTATGGTAGTCCGTACAATGTTATTGAGAGGCTGTTGTGCCGTCAATGATGCCCCCGCCGTATGTATAGTAAGACGTGCCCGGAGAGACCTTGGATCCTTGCATCCAAGTCGCTCTCGGTTGATTTTCGCCCATAGTTTTCTAAAAGCACGTATCTTGGCTATCTCTTCAAAAAAATCCATATCCACATGCAATTTAGTACCAACATGAGGCGCATAATCATCCGGGGACAATCCAGCCTCTACTACTCGGCCGGCCACAGCTATATGTATAGCCAATAAAAATGCCAGTTCCTGAATTGCATTTGCTCCTGATTCTGCCAATCCATACCCATCGAGCGATAGCGATTGTATCTCTGGCATATTCTGAGCGCAATATTTGATGAGCGCAACCATTAGCTTAAGGGATGCCTCTGGAGGAAAACCGGGTATACCGTAGTAAGTGACCATATAGAGGCGATTGGGGATACGACCTCTAAGTTTCTCTGGTGGGATTCCTCGCCTTTCAGCATAAACAATGTACAGTGCGAGCATGACTATTGATGCAACATTCGCAACAAGCTGGAAACGAATTTTATCAATAGGGAGCCCATCGAACAGCCTTTTCAGATCTTCTGTATTACATAGTGATACGCCAGTCTGGCCTACCTTGCCCCGAGCTAAAGGATGGTCAGGATCATACCCATTACACGTTGGCAAATCGTTAGAAAGCGTCAGATGCATCATTCCAGGGTCTTGTAAAAAGATTTCGTCCATCCTTTTGCGCGTATCCTCTGGCAGACCATATCCAAACTGCATTGAACCTCCGAAAGGTCGAAGTTGATTTTGAAGTGGGCCTATGCCTCGAGTGAAAGGATATATCCCAGGTACTCCTATCTCCACATCCGGAAATTCTTTCGTATCTGCTGGAGTAAACACAGATTTCAATGGAATGCCTGAATTCGAGGAGAGCTCCAACTCTTCCACCCTCTCTCCATAGAGCCTTGAATACTCTTCTCGCCATTGCCCCAGTAATTTTTCGGAATTATCAGTCCTAAAATTCCCTCTCAATCTCTATAGCCTCCTTCAATAATAAAAAAGGACCATTTTTTTACTGCTGATTATAGAATTTTTATATGCTGTTATTCATATAATAGTCATAATCGGGGTAATGATTTACCGGTA
>CAYFYW010000426.1:0-7522 GCA_964347425.1 uncultured Nitrospirales bacterium | reverse complement strand
TGCAGGTCTTGATTTCATCAGGATTACTCTCTGCTTTATTCACAAAACCAGTTAATTTGCCATTATTGCCATTACCTTTAACTCTTTTAAATCGTTTCGACTTATCCGGTGGTCTCCATGGCCCCTGTTGTGTATTGTCTATCTCCTGCGTAATCTCATTATGACTGGCCGCATACATCTTAAATTGCTTTAATAAGGATTCCGTTATTTCTTCCCTGAGATCAAGTTTAAGTACATTGCTGACTATATCGGTTATGTTTTCCTTTAGCTTGGTCTCTGTTATCTCAACTCCTTTATTGCCTGACCCGTTACGCGTCAGCTTTTTCACATAAGGGGTCTCTTCCCGGACAAGACGTTCTATTGACCTGATGTCTTCCAAAAATTCACTTAAAACCATCCCTTCTTCTGCTTCTGAAGCTTCTTCTCCAATTGTGACTATACAGTTTATTGACACCTCCTTTTCCTTCAAACGGTAAGGAAGGGACAATAACTCCTTTATTGCAAACGGGGTTGAAAAAATGATTTTTGAGATCCTTTCCTTTTCTGTCGCTATTTTTTCAGCTGTTTCAGCCTCCTGCTTCTTTGTAATCAGGGAGATTGAGCCGATTTCCCTGAGATACATCTTTATCGGGTCGTATGTAAAGGACTCTTCCTCAAAAGAAATATCCACTGCTTCATGGGTACATTCTTCTACATCACCAGCATGGACTTTGTCGTACTCGTCGCCCTCAAGCTCCAGATAATCCAACTGTTCTTCCATATCAATTACCTCTGATGTTATTTATTCCCTGCATACTCTTTTTCATAGAATAATTCAGGTTGTGCAAAAATCATAAATCATTTTCCCTGCAGGACAAGGGTAAATAAAAGAGGGTAGATAAAAGAATGTCCAAAGTACATTTGTTATATTCTATGCTCTTGCAGTATTCCTGAACCTGAAAGGGTTCGGGACATTCATCTCTATTAAATTCAGCTTTCCCTTATTCCTACTAATCTCATAACAAGATACATGCCAGGGAGCTGAATAATGATCAATTTTGGAATATCAACCAAATAATGGATCTGGAAACCCACTTTACAAGTCATGGACAAACATAGATTTTATAGCCACAGAGCTCACCGTAAAATATTGAACTTATGTCTTGTTTTCTATGTTACCTTTGCAGCAAATTGCATTCTTTTGATTAAGAGGTTATTTTTAATTCTTCTGTCATGGGGATTGGTTAAATGGTGGAGTCTAAATAATTATAGGGCAGCGAAATGATGTGAATAGGCTATTCAAACGAACAGAACGTGTGTTATATGGCGCATTTAAGTGCGATATATCACATATTTGCCACCCCGTTCCCGACCGGTTAGTCGAGAACGGGGCTTTTATTCACATGGGTTTGATGTTGGCAAACAGGCATATTACAGAGTCTACAAAGGCTTGCAATATGCCTGATACACATCTAAACAATTATCATCTTAAAACAATAAAACTATATTTCAGCTATGTAACTGCGCCGGTAACATCTATAGTCTCAGAATCGGTCAGATTACTATTAGAATCTGTGCCTTCGGCGTTTATAGTAATCGTCGTGCTACTGAAAGAAGGATTCACACTGCAATCGAACTCAACTTGAATTGTTTCAGACTCGCCCGGGTTCAGGGTGCCAGTGGTCAAATCAAATGCGATTGAAGGGTCACCGCTCTCTATATTATATTCAAATGGCACGTCTCCATCGTTTGTGATGGTAAAAGATCCTATTGGCTGCGGATGATCGGATGTGGCATGTACATGTGTAAAGTCTATGAGAGTTGGATCTGTGCTAATGTCAACTTCGTTGAAACAATCAACGTCAAGAGTATCACTTATCCAGCCGGCGTACTCTTCCGGGGTAGAAACATCCGTCGGAACCTCTGAACTGACTCTCTGGTAGTTAATGCGCCAGGTCGGGTCGTAACCAGAAAAGAAGGCGTACATACTATCGCCCTCACCGCTGTATACCACGTGATCAGAGTTAGAAAGAGGTACGGGGGAGACACCATGGAAATTGTTCCTTACCGTGTCGCAGGATGGAACACCGGGGAAGTCGGCACCGGGAGCAATTACAACTTCAAAACCGCCGTCACTTTCTGTTTCACTGGTTATCTGAGACTGGCTGAAACAGTTTTCTGCACACCCAATGTGCGTAATAACAGGTGGATTAATAATCGTGTAAATCTCCGGATTTTCTGCCTGGAAGATTCTGTAGCCCTGCGATACATCTTCCAGAGCCGTAGGGAACGGAAAGTTGGCTGTTACCTCGTACCATGTACCCAGGTAGTTTTGCATGCCTGGACCAGGTGGTGGAGGCGGCGGTGGCGGGCCTCCGCCGGTTACGCATTCTACGGACTTCGTCATATACACCGTACGTGTCCTGGCCTCTGGAGGTGATCCGTAGACAATTCCGGAGACTTCGTAAAAATATGTCAATTGTATGGTTGCAACGCCAAATCCTGCCTGATTGCATATGAACTGCGGCCTTGCAATCTCATAGACTCTCCAGTTGTCTTCAAAGTCATACGTATCGCTCCTCGTTTCCGAAGACGGGACAGTAAGGACTGAAAGAACATCTGCGGAGTGTCCCGGATGTGTCTCGACCAGGTCGGAGCGATACTCGAGTTCCAGCAGATCGATAGAGACGACCCTGCCGGATATGTTTTCAAGATTCTGGCTGAGTCCGTCAGGCATTATCACCATACTAACCGGTATCGCGTTGCCGATATTATGTGTGCTGCCGGAGTGAACATGGGTGCCCACCCATAAACCGCCGGGACCCTGGTATTGTAACAGGCTGGAGAAATGGGAAAGTTCTCCGGTTGTTGTAATCTCGCCGTCTGCCTGTGTATAACTCACGTTATCAAGTTCCTCAAGTGTCCCATCGGGATTTTCCAGAATAAGCGGGAAAACCGGCGCAACGCTTTCGGAATCTACCGGGTTTCCGTCATCGTCTGCCATTGTGCCTGCCCCCTCGGGGAATCCGCCTGCGTCTTCAGCAGTTGTCGTGAGCGATACTGTTACCGGCTGCTGAAACTGCATCACGTCGGGCTCCAGATCGTACCTCACCCCATCTGCCGTAACAACGGAAACAACTGAGACACTAACATCCTGTGAGACAGCATCCGGAGGGAACGAGAGCGTGAGCTTGCCGTCAGAGCTTGTCAGCGTGCCTCCAGCGGCCGGGGTAACAGTGGTAGAGGCCGTAGTGCTGCCCCCGCCGCCACCGCCACCTCCGCAACTGGCAACGAAAAGGGCCGTCAGAACGGCTAAAGAAATTAATCCGACTGCCTTGAGAAAAACTTTCATACCGCCCTCCTTTCATTTTTAATATGAATATTTTTTAACAGGAAAATCCTGCATTGAGATTTTGGTAAGGATAGCAAAAATACACGGCAAATACAATATTTTTTTCGTTGACTTCATCAGCTTTGAAGGTATAAAATTTCAAAAAATTGTTTCTGGTGCCTGATGCAGAATTATGCTTATCTTGACATAGAGACAACCGGCCTGAATCCGTTCACCAGTGAATTGACAGTAATCGGTTTATATCTCGAAGACGGAAGTGACGGGGGTGTTATACAGCTGGTCGGAGATAAGATATCTTCCTCAAAATTAAATATGATTCTCAGAAAGGCAGGGGTTCTTTACACTTACAACGGCGCGAGGTTTGATTTGCCGTTTATCAAGGAGAAACTGGGTCTGGATCTGACAGAATACTGCCAGCATAAAGACCTGATGTATACATGTTGGGAAAGAAATCTGTACGGCGGCTTAAAAGCGGTTGAAAGGCAACTGGGTATCAAGAGGGAGCTAACTGATATCGATGGAACGGTCGCTGTTCAATTGTGGCTCAATTACAAACATAATGAAGACAGGGATTCACTGACGAGGCTGTTAAAATATAATGAAGAGGATGTCCTGAACTTAAAAGTGCTTAGACAGAAACTGAATGTCTAACAGATAATCTGCACTGATAACTCCTGCCAATTCCGGTAAACCGGATAGCAGGAGTTTTTTTATGGTGAGGCTTTGAGAATAAAGTGAGAGAAAATCTGGTAGTCGGGATTTTGAGGGAAACCAAAGAATGGGAACACCGCACGCCGCTTGTGCCTTCTGACGCGGAGTGGCTGGTTAAACGCGGCGTACCGGTGGAGGTGGAGCGCAGCACCGGAAGAGTTTTTAACGATATGGAATATAGAAAAAGCGGAGCCAGGCTTGTGGACAGGATCGAGCAGGCCTCTCTTTTGCTGGGCATTAAAGAGCCCCGCGTTCATGATTTACATTCTAACAGGATATACATGGTATTCTCGCATACTGCCAAAGGCCAGTTCCACAATATGCCGCTTCTAAAGGCTTGTCTTAAAAAAGGGATTACATTAATCGATTATGAGAAGATTGTTGATTTATACGGCAACCGTCTTGTTTTTTTCGGCAGGTTTGCAGGAGTCTGCGGAGTGGTCGATAGCCTGCATTATTTGGGTAAAAAATTACAATGGAAGGGGATCGAAAATCCTTTTTCCCTGATCCAGCCTGCCTGTAAATACGATTCCCTGAAAGTAATGAAACAGGCCATGGAAAAGGTTGGTCAGCAGATAAAGCATCAGGGTTTTGAAAAAGACTTATCCCCGTTTATTGTGGGAATTACAGGTCATGGAAATGTCTCAATGGGTGCGCAGGAAATCCTTGATCTGTTACATCCCGTAGAGGTTCACCCGCGGAACATGATGGAATTCATACAACATCAGAAAAAACAGCGTCACAGGCTGTATAAGATTGTTTTTCTCAGAGAGGAAAAGTTCCGTTCCAGAGAAGGCAGGGGATTTTATTTTGAAGAATATCTCAAAAACCCCAAAAAATTCGAATCGAATCTGGATGTCTATCTTCCTTTTATAAATATCCTTATACACAC
The DNA here is from genome assembly GCA_964347425.1 of uncultured Nitrospirales bacterium. Lineage (GTDB taxonomy): Bacteria > Nitrospirota > Thermodesulfovibrionia > UBA6902 > BMS3Bbin08 > CAYFYW01. Next base: position 2,588 of record CAYFYW010000426.1, on the reverse strand, counting down.
CAGTTACTGGGACAGCAGATTTCCCCGCCTGGTACCGGAGAAGATGATTAACAATTTATCGAAAAGGGAACCTTTTCGTCTGGAATTTATTGGCGACATATCCTGTGATATCAAAGGTTCCATTGAATTAACACATAAAACGACCTCACCTGACAGGCCGACGTTTACATACGTCCCTGCAGACAGGAAATTTGCCGATGGCTATAAATCAGAAGGCGTTACAGTGTTGGCAGTGGACAACCTTCCTGCTGAATTGCCCGGAGATGCGTCAGACGAATTCAGCGGTCTTATCCGGGAGTACGTCTATCAGATTGCAGCTCACGGCGTAAAAGACATCGACCATCACATGGCAATCCCCGCTGAAATCCGCAGAGCTGTTATTACACAGGACGGTAAGTTAACAAAATACTCGGTTTATCTGAGAAAATATATTACAAGTTGAGTGCGCTGGTTCTCAGATCTCTATGTTCCTCCAGTTTATCAAATACATAATTATTATCCCTGCAAAAAATGCAATCCCCATATTGGTTGTGGCGAGGCCGATTCCGGCAATCATGCATGATACAAAAAGGTCTCTTTTTTCTTTCACATCCCTTATCAGCAGGGCCAGTTCAAGTCCGGCAAACAGAAGTAATACGCCCAGAACAGCATTAGGGATTGATGACAGAAGAGAAATACCTATCCTGCCAAAAGCAAGGGCAATGATAACAAAAATAGCCCCGATCATTAAATTAGAGCCCCCTGTCCTCGCACCGAATCTGTAGTGTGCAGCAAGACCGCCTGCACCGTGACACATGGGCATCCCCGCAATCAGACCTGTCACTATGTTAACAAGTCCCATACTTGTAGCAAATCCGCGGTAAGTCGCTCTCCTGGTGATCTCCCCTTTGCCGAAAAGGGCAAAACATGTATCCGCAGTCCCCATTACTGCATTGCCCAGAGTTAACGGTATCTGCGGGATTACAAGGAGAATAAAAGCATTCATAAAATCAGTCAATGTCGGCTTGAAGACTTCAATCGATGTCGGCCCTAATGTAATGTCAAGACCTTTGACCGCCCCGAACATAATGCCTGTGATAATTCCCGCGGTTACTATAACCATGGCTGCCGGAAAGCGTTTGCTTGAAAGCAGCATAAGCACAACCACAACTCCTGAAATGCCGATTATGGTATTTACAGAAATACCTGAAACGGAAATGACTTCACCGGATTTCTGGACAAAAAGCCCGGGTTCCTGGATAAAACTGATGCCTTTTTTAATAAGTATAAAACCCAGCCCCAGTTGTATACCTCGCATTATTGGTCTTGTGAAGAATTTTGCAAGCCAGTCGATCAGACCGGTAAAGGCTAAAAACAGTAAAATAATACCGAAGGTTATCCCTGATGCTGCTATAATCGGCAGGGTTATCTTGGCAGGATACGCAATAGCGATTGCAGATACCACCTTTAAGGGCTGTACAGGTACCGGGAGTTTATAATATATACCGCTGACGATATAAAAGAGGCCAGCCATCAAGAGCACAGAAGTTACACTGAGACCTGTTATAACCATTAATGCTACAGAAAGCGGAATTAATGTTCCGAGGTCTCCAAGAGAACCTGCAAACTCTATCCTGTCAAATTTATAAGATCCTATCTGCATGGTAATGTTGTTCTATCTATAAAATCACTGTAATCCATATCTGTCAACTTAAATTTTAAGGGGAAAAGGACAAAGGGGGTCAGTCCGCCAGCCCGTTTGTATTTGTGCCGCGCTCATGCTAATATTGTATTGTAAATATCACATCGAATTCATGAAGGAACAGATGCAGCAGTCAGTAAAATTGTACACACTGAGTACCTGCAGCCACTGTAAAGCGACCAAAAGGCTTCTCGATAAGTGCACTGTTAAGTATGAATTCACAGACGTTGATCTGTTAAAAGGACAGGAGCAGAAGACTGTTCTTGAAGAAATTAAAAAGTTAAACAAAAAATGCGTGTTTCCGACAATCATCATCGGCGATAAAGTAATTGTCGGACACAAGGAAGAAGAGATAAAAAAGGCTCTTGGTCTTTTATGAACGTTCAGGAACTTCATGAGATGCTTAAAAAGGCACAGGAGCCACAGGGATACTTCTTTAATAAAGATAAAGAAGTCGTGTTCGACCTGCTCAGGAGCCTCCTTGTGAATAAAGAGCGCTATGGTCATATGTCGTGCCCGTGCAGGCTGGCATCAGGCAGCAGGGAAAAGGATAGAGATATCATCTGTCCGTGTGTCTACCGGGCACCTGACGTTAAGGAGTTTGGAAGCTGTTACTGCAGCCTCTATGTTTCAAAAGAATGGAATGACGAAAAAGTCCCTCACGTGTATGTTCCCGAGAGAAGGCCTCCGGAAAAAATGCCGTTATAATCGGTTAATCTGACGGGAATGAAAACCGACAATTGCGTTTATTACCGAAAATATAATTGCGCTCAAAGGGGCGGGCAGACCCCGTGAAGTTCCCGAAAAGCTGCGCATCGGGACATATTTGTCAATAATAACTATTTTTTATAGCGATTGTGTATTTCTTTTCTGACAGGGCAATTACAGATAAATGAACGCTCATAGT
>CAYFYW010000425.1:0-11876 GCA_964347425.1 uncultured Nitrospirales bacterium | reverse complement strand
TCTCTCCTTCTACTGACAACGTGGAGAATGAAATCATAAAAAATGCCATAAGTGCGGCTACACGGGACCCGAGATTTGCTCCTGTTACTTCTTCAGAGCTCGCTGAACTTGAGTACTCCGTTGATATTCTTTCTCCACTGCAGAGGATTGACAGTTCCGAATCCCTTGACCCTAAACGTTATGGTGTGATGGTCAAAAAAGGAAACCGGTGTGGTCTTTTACTCCCTGATTTAGAAGGTGTCAACACGGCTGATGAGCAGATAAGAATAGCGGCAATGAAAGCGGGAATATTTTTGACGGAAGAGATAGAGCTTTATCGTTTTGAAGTTAGAAGATACAGATAATATCTGATAAAAGTCTGCTTGATAGGGATATAGAGAGGCAGGAGCTTTCAATTCAAGAGCAGGAAATAGTTTTGATAAAAAGCAGTTTTGAACGGGAGAAATCGATACTCATGGATAAAATCGAAAGTCTCAGAGAAGAATGTAGTGCCCGCTCTTTCCCCCGTGCTTCTCCATAAGCATAATATCGGATATGATAATTCCCCTGTCAACTGCCTTGCACATATCGTAAATCGTAAGGGCAGCAACAGAAACAGCTGTCAGAGCTTCCATCTCCACACCCGTCCGACCCGTACATTTAACCCTTGCTTCTATATCAATTTTGTTCCTTTTCCTGTCACTATGAAAGTCCACTGCTACGGATGAAAGATTAAGTTGATGACATAACGGGATAAGCTCGTAAGTCCTTTTGGCAGCCATAATTCCCGAAAGTCTTGCTGTTTCAAAGACATCGCCTTTTGAGATTTTTCTGTCGGTGATGAGTCCGAGAGTTTGCTTTTTCATACGTACAGAAGCTTTCGCAACAGCGGCTCTCTCGGTTGGTCGTTTATCGCTTACGTCGACCATTTTAATCCGGCCCTTTGTATCAAGGTGACTGAGTTTTCTTTTCATTTTGCTCCCCAATCTTTGATTTCTGTTGGATACTCTATAACTTTTTGCATGCTGATTCTTCCGGGTATCCCAATATCTTCTCTATTATTTCAGCTGCATCCTGAACATATTGAGGACACTTTGCTTTTATAATATTCCGTTCATTTAAATTCAGATCCCTTTCTGGACTCATATGAAAACCAAGAAGTTCACTGCAAACTATTGAATGGGAGCTATTGCGGGCCTTGAATTCCTTTGCGAATTTTTCGACGAATTCATTCGCTTCCATTTTTCTGGCTAAACCGGGCTCAGTGATTCCATATTTAAGGCCGATAATCATCAAGGCGCCAATTACTGTACCGCAGGTTTCACCCATACGTCCCATACCTCCGCCAAAGGTACTGGCAATTTTCAGAGCAGTATCTCGTTCAAGGCCGAGACCGGCGCCATACGTCACTAATAAGGCCTGTGCGCAGTTGAAACCTTGATTAAAAAGTGATAGAACGGTTTCAATTTTGTTCACTGTCTTTATGATACATTCAACAGATAAAATTTTCTATATTTCCCATTTTTTATTTCTTAGTTCCCACTTATCACTATTTGTAAACCTCATATGCTAATATAAATCTCGTCCCATTTTTTTTGATGAAACCAAAGCAGAGTACGATGAGAAAAATAGCAATAACGGGCATTGGGGCTGTTACACCTCTTGGCAATACTGTACAGACCACATGGGAAAACCTGACAAAAAAAATTTCAGGGATTGGTCCAATAACACGATTTGATTCTCATTCGCTGCCTAGCAGGATTGCAGGAGAATTAAAGAACTTTTCTCCTGAAAAGTTTATTCCCAAAAAAGACATCCTCAGACTTGATCCATTTATACACTATGCATCAGCAGCAGCAATAATGGCTGCTCAAGATGCAGGGTTAATAAGTCAGGAGTCAACCCCCCCCTTACCCCCCTTTAATAAAGGGGGGCGGGGGGGGATTACTAACTCAGCAGGTGTTATTATTGGTTCAAGCAGGGGAGGAATAATGAGCATGGAAAAGGCCCTTGAGGAATATCTCTTAAGAGATAGACGATTCTCGGCATATCTGATGTCTTCAAGCACGATCAATATGGCTTCGTCGTATGTCGCCATGAGACTCGGCATACAGGGGCCCGCTGTTGGCATATCGAATGCCTGTGCGTCGGGGACAAATGCTATCGGTGAAGCGGGAAGGTTAATACGAAATGGAGAAATAGATTTGGCTCTTGCAGGCGGTACGGAGGCACCGGTCTGCAAATTGGCTGTAGGCGGTTATGGAGCAGCAGGTGCTCTGTCAAGAAGAAGTGATGCGCCTCAGAAAGCGAGCAGGCCTTTTGATAAAGAGAGGGACGGTTTTGTAATAGCTGAGGGTGCCTGTATTCTTGTACTCGAAGAGTTCGGGCACGCTTTAGAACGGGGGGCACGGATTTATGCAGAGCTGGGTGGTTACGGGACGTCTTCCGATGCGTTTCATCAGACAAGGCCTGACAGTGATGGCGAGGCTCTTGCAATAAAAAAAGCAATGGAAGACGCAAACGTTTCTGCCGATGATGTTGATTACATCAATGCCCATGCTACATCAACCGTTATAGGAGATGTAGCAGAGACGCGGGCAATCAAAAGAGTATTCGGCAACAAAGCATATGATATTCCCGTAAGCTCCTGTAAGTCTATGCTGGGACACATGCTCGGAGGTGCAGGTGCCGCAGAAACGGCAATAACTGCCCTGTCAATCAGCAGGGGGATAATAATCCCTACCGTAAATCTTGAAAAGCCGGATGCTGATTGTAAGCTCAATCATGTTACCTCGACAATTAATAAGGAAATACATGTGGCCATATCAAATTCTTTTGGCTTCGGCGGGGTTAATGCCGTGCTGGTATTGAGGAAACCTTAATACCATTAAAACATGCTGATCTGTTCGTTCCCTTTGTTCAACTGGTTTTCTTGAGGAGGAAGATTTTTGTCTGAAAATATGGATGTCTTGCCGTATACACCGTCATAGCCAGGAGTAATCCTTACATCTCCCGCTCTGACCCTTAAAATACCTTGTGCAGTTCTTTCATCAGTAATTTTATTGAGTTCGGCTTCGGGCAGGTCGATAAGAATTTTAAATTCCGTGTTTGAGGCAATGAGTTTTTCATATGCCTTCCTGACCTTAACGGAGTTGGTACCTGAATTAACTGATTCTGCGATGATTTCTTCTAACGGTACCAGATGCTTTGATGGTATCGCATTACCAGGCACGAAACCATCCGGTCTGTCGGCAAGTTCATCAATCCTGTTCATAACACCCACAGTCAGATCCTTTTTACAAACAGGGCATTTGCCCCCCTTCCCCTTTGTCTCACTCGGCGACAGGGATATGTTGCATGTTCTATGACCGTCATAATGATATTTGCCTTCTTCAGGGAAAAATTCAATTGTGTAGAGAAATCGCTTCCTGTCTTTTTTCTTGATGGTATCCATAATAGCATAGTAGTCCATTTCACAGTCGAACACATTCGCTTCTCTGCCGAGCTTATTCGGTGAATGAGCATCTGAGTTGGATATTAAGGTAGTTTTATCAAGCGAGGAGAGTCTCCAGTTCATCTCGGGATCGGAGGATAGTCCGGTCTCAATTGCATAAATATATTGGGAATATTCTTGAAAACACTCTTCTATAGAGTCAAAGCCCGACTTACTTCCAAAAACAGAGAACCATGGTGTCCATGCGTGAGCAGGCACAAAGAGGCAATCTGGAGAAATATCAAGGACCATTTTTATTAAGTCCTTTGCCTGGATGCCCAGGATTGGTCTTCCGTCTGAGGATAAATTTCCGTGCCTTCGTAACATGCCGTTAATTTTTTCTGCAATCTCTATTTCGGGTACCATAATAAGATTGTGAATTTTCCTCACTTTGCCTTTGTATGAATAGATACTGCTAATTTCTGAAGTAAGTATGAAAAATACCGACGGTTCCAGTGGAGTTGAGTAAAGACCGCTTCCCGCAGGGCTGAGTGCTGCCCTTAAGTTCGCAAGGTGAATTGGATGTGTGAAGTCGCCGGTTCCGAGAAGATTTATGCCTTTTTTCTTTGCCCATAACGCCATACTCGCAACATTCATCTCCTTGCTGGTTGCCCTGCTGTAAGCCGAATGAACGTGCAGATCAGCTATAATTCGTGGCATAAAAATTTACCATTATGCCTGCCCCGCCTACCGGCGGGCAGGTGTGTCTTTTTATCTGTGTTTTAAATTTCTGTCTCATATATCCTGTATTTTTTAAACAATTTTCCTTTCAATGTTTCTATTATCCTCTGAACTGGATAATTGTCCTCTAAAATCCAGGAAAACTCTATTTTTTTATAGCCATTCCTTTTAATGGCTTTCAGTCCTTCCAAAAATAAAAGAGCGTCAACACCCCGTCTCCTGTATCCCTGTTTTATTCCCAGAAGCAACAGGCGGAGATCCTTTATTCTCCTTGAGTACCAGAGCGCTTTTAATATCCCCACAGGGTAAAGACGTCCGTTGAGTTTTTTCAGTACATAGTTGAAATCGGGCAGCAACATCATGAGCCCCACTGCCTTTCCGTTACATTCAGCTATTAACGCAAGCTCTGGAACTAATATAGTCTTTAAATTTTTAGCCATATGCTCAATTTCTTCGTCAGTCATGGGTACAAACCCCCAGTTCCTTTCCCATGCAGAGTTATAGATACTTTTAAAGAGGAGCATCTCATTGTGGAAAGACCGAAGGTTTAGTTGTCTGACCCCTATCCCCTGTTTTTCAGCGATACGCGCCACTCTAAAAGTCTTTTCAGGGAGAACTTCCGGGACGTTTATAATGTACGCGAAGAGGTCTTTCGCCTTCGTTAGGCCGCAGCTTTCTAAGAGTGTCTGGTAGTAATTGAAATTATAGGGCATCATAACCATCGGCGGTTTGTCGAAGCCCTCCACAAGGAGCCCCCACTCTTCATTTGAAGATAAATTTACCGGCCCTCTTAACAATGACATCCCCCTTTTCTTGAGCCATTCCTTAACCTTTCCAAAAAGTGCCTCGGCGACAGGCTTTTCATCTATGCAGTCAAAGAAACCGAAAAAGCCGGCTTTCTCTTTTGAAAAGTTAATATGAGCCTGATTGTATATAGCTGTTATTCTGCCCACTGTTTTCCCGTTAGATTTTGCAATAAATGGTATCGCTTCTGCATGCCTGAAAAAAGGGTTTTCAGAAGAAAATTTATCTTTCATATCCTTGAAAAGCGGAGGGACCCATGGGGAGTTTTTAGGGTATAATTTAAAGGGGAAATTTAAAAACTCTTTAAAGGATTTTTTATCGTCAGCAGACAGTACCTTAATCAATTTTCAATCCTTAACTTTAAAAGGCAGTTGGTAGTCGGTAGTTTGTAGTTAAGGGGTTTCAAAACTATTATGCTGTTTTTCTTGACTACTAACTACTAACTTCTAGAGTCAAATGATCCCCAGCGCTTTACCGACTTCCTCGAAGGCATTGAGCACCCTGTCAAGTTGTTCATCGGTATGTGTTGCCATATAGCTTGTGCGTATCAGTGCCTTGCCATTTGGTACAGCGGGATTGACTGCAACATTGGCAAAAATCCCTTTATCGTGGAGCATTCTTGCCATTTTAAATGCCTTTTGATCGTCTCCGACAATAACGGGAATTATAGGGGTCTGACTCTGGCCTGTGTCAAATCCGAGAGATTTAAATCTTTTTAGCATTTTATGTGTGTTGTCCCATAGTCTTTCCCGACGCTCCGGCTCATTCTCTATGATATCAATCGCTGCACTGACGGAAGCAACAGATGCAGGGGGAGGGCTGGCACTGAATATCAATGCTCGTGCAGAATGTTTTATGTAATGGATTACTTCATCAGAGGCTGCTATAAAGCCACCTATGGACGCTAAGGACTTGGAATATGTGCCCATAATCAGGTCAACCTCGTCCTCCAAACCGAAATGTTCGGCGGTCCCGCGACCTGATTTACCGAGCACGCCAATGCCGTGAGCATCATCAACCATTACTCTTGCGCTATATTTTTTTGCGAGCTTTGTGACCTCGGGAAGCTTAACAATATCGCCTTCCATGCTGAAGACCCCGTCAACCACTATTAACTTTCCCTTATCACCATATTGCTGGAGGAGCCTTTCCAGATCCTCCATATCATTATGTCTGAATTTTTTTACTTCACCAAAAGAAAGCCTGCAGCCGTCAATTATGCTGGCATGATCCATCTTGTCTATGAAAATAGCGTCATCCTTGCCTGCAAGAGACGATATTACCCCCAGGTTTGTCTGGAAACCCGTGGAGAAAACGAGAGCTGCTTTTTTTCTCATAAAGCGTGCCAGCTTTGTCTCCAGATCAACATGTATATCAAGAGTACCGTTCAGGAACCTTGACCCTGCACATCCACTTCCGTATTTCTGCAAGGCTTCAATTGCTGTTTCTTTTACCTTTGGATGGTTTGTAAGTCCCAGATAATTATTTGAGCCTATCATTATCATTTTCTTTCCGCTGACAATAACCTCAGGCTCCTGTGCGCTTTCTATTGTACGGAAATATGGATAAATGCCAGCATTGATAATCTCTTTAGCCGCGGTAAACCGGTAACATTTTTCAAAAATATCGATTTCTTTTTTTACAGCCATTTGTGAATTCTGTACCAATCTGCGGTCCATTTTATCCCTTCTTTTATCCCGATTTTCGGTTCAAAGCAGAGTTCATTTTTTGCTTTTGTAATGTCACACAGCCAGTCTGCATACCGAAGTTCCTTTATTTTGTCTCTGTTGATCATAGAGCTTTTGCCTGTAATCATACTAAATCTTTCCCCAAAAAAGCCAATTGTTGGTAAAACCTTCCGTGGTATTTTTATTTTTAATGGCCTGGCATGAAGAGTCGATGAAATCTCTTTTATGATCTCCTCGTTAGAGTAGGCTATTCCATCTGAAATAAAATAGATATTGCCAACAGCCAGGTCTTTTTCAATTGTAAGCGTAATCGCATCAATTAAGTCATCTATATATATTAATGAAGTGTGTCCGTTGCCCCAGTAAGGCAATACCCCTCTTTTGATAAATTTAAAGAGCAAGAAAATCTCTCTGTCTCTCGGTCCGTAGACCGCAGAAGGCCTGATTATTGATATTGGTATTACATCGCTATATTTGAGAACGGCTTTTTCTGCGTTTAGCTTACTGTTTCCATAATCCGAAACAGGATATGGTGTCTGTTTTTCTGTAGGCATGCTGGCATCTACTTTAGGCCCAAAAGCGGAAAGACTGCTTAAATAAACAAATCTCTTGATATTCGGGTTTTTTTTAACAACCGCATTGATAATGTTCTCAGCACCTTTTGTATTTACTAAATAAAAATCAGCCATCGAGCTGGCTTTTGTCAGTCCGGATAAGTGGAAAACATAATCATAGCCATTCAGGCACCTGCACAGGAAATCATTATCAGAACAGTCTCCCTCAACAAGCTTTAAATCAAGACCCTGAAGCCAGCCTGGATTGGAGGCTTTTCTCGTAAGACAGGTAACCTCAAACCCTTTCAAAAGGAGTTTCTCAACAAGGTGGCTTCCTATAAAGCCGGTTGCACCTGTAATAAGGGCTTTCATGAAATTTCTGAAAAAATATGGGAATTTCTGATAACACAGATAAGATACAGATTATACCGATTATAACGCTTATAAAGTGTCGTAGAACATACAGAAATCTGTGTAATCATCCGGAAAATCTCTGTAATCAGTCCTTCGGCTATGCTCAGGATTGACCCTGAGTAAAATCGAAGGGTCAAGAGAACTTAAAAATAAGTTCTCTTAGTATTTATAACAGTATAGAAGCTTAGAGTCAAGTCCCCGGAAACTCGGCGTGCGGTTTCGGTATTGGCGGCGTGAGGTGGTTCACCGCCCTAAAACAATCAACAGAAATCCTGCTAACATCAACATGGTGCCTACAGTTCTCTCAGCAATTTTCTTTTCTTTGAATAAAAGGTAGCCGTAAAGGACGCTGAAAAGGAGGCTCATACGTTTCACCGAAATCATGTAGGCGACCTTTGTAAGATTTAATGCAAGCATGTGAAAGATAATCATCAAAGAGTAGGTTATACCGATAGATGAAAGAGGCATAATATCCTTTTTCGTAATGATGATTTTCCCCCTGTTTTTTACTGCGGCAATTGGCGTAAATAAAAGAGTTACCAGAACGAAATAGAAGCTGCCGAAAAAAACGGGGGAAGAATGCTCAATTGCCATTTTACCCAGTGAAGAGGTAATGCTGAATATAAAGGCAACCATAATCATCATGATCGAACCTTTTTCCTTTAATATCGCCTTTATCGGTTCTGTAATGGCCTGCCTGACTTTATGAATGTTAAGTGTGTAACTGCCTGTTGCAATGAGGAGAATCCCGATCCCACCGCTGATTGAGACACGCTCTCCCAGAAGAATATAAGATACGAAGATCAAGAATACAGGTGTAAGGGCAAGAAAAGGCATTGTGAGACTGATAGGGGAAACCTTGAGAGCCTTTGTATAAAGAATAATGGCGGTTATCTCCAAAGGGAGGGCAATTGAGAATGATGACCAGAAAGTTGTGTCGAGTTGAGGTATCTTGATATAAAGCAAGCTTATTAAAAGCACAGGAAGCGCAAATAACAATCTTACCCATGCGACAAAATACTCGTCTCTTGAAAATAATACCCGTTTGGTTAAGGCATCACTTGTTGCAAATAGAAAGGCGGTTAAGAGGGCATAGAATATCCACATACAAAGTCAAGTTATTTAGTCATTAAGTAATTAGGTCATTAAAAATAACTCAATAACTTAATGACTTAATAACTTAATAACTCAATTATGGTTAGCTTTCTATCCCGTATTCCTTAATCTTAGTGAGAAGAGTCTTATAGCTGACTTTCAGTGCTTCAGCTGCCCTGCTTTTGTTGCCATTGGTTTCTTTCAGGGCTTTGTTAATTCTACGGATTTCTGCTACCCTCAGGGCTGCCTTGGCAGTCTCATCGAGGGTGCCATCCAGGGGAATATTTTGAATGGTTGTCAGGGAGGAACCAGTTGGTGCCAGCCTCAGATGATCCTGTGTTATCGTTTCCCTGTCGCAGAGTATCAGTGCCCTTTCAATCACGTTTTCAAGCTCCCTCACATTCCCCTTCCAGAGGTAATTTTTCAGCGTATCCATCGTATCCGAACTGATATTTTTTTGTGCGATTTTCATCTCTGCCGAATATTTAGCCATAAAGTGTTCAACCAGGGACGGTATATCGTCTTTTCTTTCTCTTAGAGGCGGGATTGTAACCGGGAAAACACTTAACCTGTAGTAGAGATCTTCCCTGAATGCCCCTTCCGTAACTTCTGCCTCAATGTTTTTATTGGTAGCGGCAATTATCCTGACGTCTACCTTAACGGGTTTTGAGCCCCCAACACGTTCTACCTCACCTTCCTGCAGCGTTCTTAATAATTTTGATTGCAGACTCATGTCCAGTTCACAGATCTCATCCAGGAATATTGTCCCTTTGTCAGCAAGCTCAAATTTGCCGAGTTTCCTGTTGTCTGCTCCTGTAAATGCCCCTTTTTCATGACCGAAAAGCTCGGATTCAAGGAGCTCTCTCGGGATTGCTGCACAGTTTATGGGAACAAAGGGATGTTCCTTTCTTGGACTTAAAAAGTGTATTGCCCTCGCAAAGATCTCTTTTCCGGTGCCTGACTCACCGAGTAAAAGGACACTCGTCTTTGCCTGTGCGACTTTCTGGATGTTGCCTGCAACTTCCTGCATTAAGGGACTTTTCCCTATTATTGTCGGCATGCCTTGCTGATATGACAGCTCATCTTTAAGCAAAATATTCTCAGTAATGAGCCTCTGGTTTTCAAGAGACCGTTTTATAAGGATGACGAGGTGGTCTGTATCCAGAGGTTTTGTTATGAAGTCATAGGCACCCAGTTTCATTGCAGTAACGGCAGTTTCTATAGTGCCAAATGCGGTCATGACAATTACCGGGATGAGCGGATTTTCCTCTTTTGAGGCCTTGAGTACCTCAATTCCGTCCTTCTTGGGTAATTTGAGATCTGTAAGTACAATATCTATTTTACTGTCCCTAATCTTTTTTATCCCCTCGGCCCCATCCTTTGCAATTGCGACTTCATATCCTTCTAAAGTAAGGGTTTCCTTCAGCATCTGGGCCATAGATTCCTTGTCTTCTACTATGAGAACCTTCTCCATTCTAACCGAGCCTCTTTTTTAACAATTCATTTACCATCTGAGGATTGGCTTTACCTTTCGTTGCCTTCATTACCTGTCCAACGAAGAATCCTAAAAGTTTTTCTTCGCCTGCCCTGAACCTTTCAACTTCCCCGGGGTTTTTCTCTAATACTTCATTTACAACTCTATCTATGCCTGCCTCATCGCTGATCTGAACGAGACCTTTCTCTTTGATGATTATCTCGGCATTTTTCCCCGTATAATAGATTTCTTCAAAAACTGTTTTGGCAATCTTGCCGCTGATTGTACCTTTATCCATAAGCTTCAATAAACCAACGAGGTGTTCAGGTTTCAACCTGCATTCTTCAATCTGCTTGTTTTCCTCATTGAGAAGCCTCATAAGTTCGCCTTTCATCCAGTTGCCCACGATCCTGGGCTCGCCACCAAGCTCTACAGCCCGCTCAAACCACTCTGCTGCAGACCTTTCAGATGTCAGCAAATCAGCATCATGTTCCGGAAGCCGATACTGGTTGATAAATCTGTCCAGTTTTGAATCCGGCAGTTCTCCAATCCGGGCCTTTATCTGTTTTAACCACAAGTTATCAACCATTACTGGCGCGAGGTCAGGTTCAGGGAAATACCTGTAGTCATGTGCCTCTTCCTTTGAGCGCATCGATTCTGTTATTCCCTTGTTTGAGTTCCAGAGCCTTGTTTCCTGAACGATCTTTGCTCCATTATGAAGAGACTTTATCTGACGCCTTATCTCGTAGTCAAGGGCCTTTTCAATAAATTTAAAGGAGTTCATGTTTTTTATCTCTGTTTTTATGCCAAACTCTTTCTGGCCGCAGGGCCTTACCGATACATTTGCGTCGCATCGTAAAGAGCCTTGCTCCATATTGCCGTCACACACCTCTATATAGCGGAGAATCGTTCTTAATTTTTTCATGAATTCCACCGCCTCTTTGGAACTGCTGATATCAGGTTCGGTAACAATCTCCATAAGAGGTACACCCGCCCTGTTTAAATCAACAAGGCTTTGATTGCCCGTACCTTCGTGTATATTTTTGCCAGCGTCCTCCTCTATATGGATTCTCGTCAGCCTTATTTTTTTCATGTTGTTGCGAATAGCGCCCGAGTCATTACCAACAATCTCCAGATAACCATGCTCACATACGGGGAGTTCATACTGACTTATCTGATAACCCTTGGGAAGATCAGGATAAAAATAATTCTTTCTTGCAAACCTGCTGAAAGGAGCGATCTTGCACTGCATAGCCACACCGGTTTTTAAGACATACTCGATCGCTTTTTTATTTATTACCGGCAGAACGCCTGGCATTCCTGTACATACAGGACAGGTCTGTGTGTTCGGCTCAGAACCAAATTGTGTAGAACATCCGCAGAACATCTTTGTTTTCGTTAATAGTTGTGCGTGTATTTCAAGGCCTATAACGGCTTCGTACTGCATCAGAAAGCTCCCTTTTTCTATCTACTTAGCCACAGACTTTCACTGACTTCACAAAACTAAAAAATTAGAAATGAGGATTAAAAACAACATCCACAACATTTTAGTCTTTGCTCCAAAAAAATGCTTACTATTTAACGGCGTTTACTTCTTATGTCCCAGTTCTTATTTTTCTTTTAGTCTGTGTTCGTCTGTGGCTGATGAGGTGCTCTTTTTCGTTGTCTTTTTTTACAACCTTTTATCATTACTA
>CAYFYW010000424.1:0-2765 GCA_964347425.1 uncultured Nitrospirales bacterium | reverse complement strand
TTTTCCTGTACCTGATAGTTAACCTTCGCCGGTCTATCCATGTTGAACAACTTGCAGCAAAGCTTTCTTCTGAAGCCACCGAGCGCAGGCAGGCAGAAGATGAACTTCAAAAAGCAAAGGACGAGGTAGAAGATAAGGTTAAGGAGCGTACAGACGAATTAGCATCAATTGTTGAACTTCTTCAAAAGGAAATCGCCGATCGCAGGCATGTAGAGGAGGCATTGCGGGAAAGCGAGAAAAGGTTTAAAGATATCTCAGAAAATGCCGGCGAATGGATTTGGGAAGTCGATTCAAAAGGGAGGTACACTTATTCGAGCCCTGTCGTTGAAAAGCTTTTTGGGTATAAGCCTCAGGAAATACTTGAAAAGCATTTTTATGATCTATTTCATCCTGAAGACCGGGAGGCACTCAAAAAGGCAGCTTTCGAGGTATTTACCAGCAAGCAGCCGTTCCACGAATTTTTAAACAGGAATGTACATAAAAACGGAAAAACAGTCTGGCTTTTGAGAAGCGGAATTCCCATATTCGATGATAAAGGAAATCTTCTCGGATATAGGGGTGCAGACACGAACATAACAGATCGCAAGGAAACCGAGAAGAAAATTGAAAAAAATTACCAGACTCAGAGTGTGCTGAATTCACTTCTTGGCATTTCATTGGAGGATATTTCACTTAAGGAACAATTGGAACGCTCTCTTGATGCAATACTTTCTGTCCCGTTTCTGCCGCTCGTTCCAAAAGGCGGCATTATGCTTGTCAAGGATGAACCGGATGTGTTAGTACTTGAGGCAAATCGAGACCTGCCATCTCTGTTGCAGGGAATGTGTGCCAAAGTCCCTTTTGGCAGATGTCTTTGCGGTAGGGCAGCAGCAAGCCGCCAGATAGAATTTGCCGATTGTCTGGACCATCGCCATGAGAATCGCTATGAGGATATAACCCCCCATGGACATTATAATGTCCCTATTCTATCGAAGGACAGGGTGCTGGGTGTGGTCGTGCTCTATTTGCGGGAGGGTCATCGTCCAGAAGAACAGGAAGTTAAATTTTTGCAGGCAGTTGCAGATACGCTGGCTGGAGTTATCGAGCGCAAGCGTGCTGAGGAAGAAATTTTCAAATATAGTCAGGAACTTATGGGCCTTGCTGAGTCATCTAATGTTCTTGGTGCTGTATCATTCACAGAAAACATCCATCAAACTATATGTGATGTTGTAATCAGAGACTTTGATATTCAACTGGCATGGCTGGGGTTTATTGAGAGAGAAAACCATGATATTAAGTCTATTGCTCAATCTGGCAGTGATGGGGCCTTTCTGCCAAGCGTAAAGATTATGCGGGATGACTTACTGTATGACATGAGCCCGATTGGGGCAGTAGTAAGGGAAAAATCTTTCAAAGTTATAAACAATATTATGGATGCTGGTTCTGAGTATGGACTCTGGCGGGAAGAGATATCGAAAAGGGGTTTACGTTCTTATTTGGCGCTGCCATTCTTTTCTTCTGATGACAGCAGTGTATTTGCTGTCCTTAATATCTTTAGCGCTGATCCCCACTTTTTTACAAGTAAAAGAATACATCTCCTTCAAGTCTTTGCAAATTATTCAACTGTTGCTGTTGAAAACAGGTTGCTTATAGAAGGGCTTGAGAAAAAGGTGCAGGAAAGAACCCAGGAACTTGAGGAATATGGATTTAAACTTCATAAGCTCTATGAGATCAGTTTTGCCTCAAAGGCTAATGCTTATGAATTTGCGAATCTGATTCTTAAGGAAGTTGCAGATATGCTCGATGTTGATGCTGCCCTGATCGGGAACGTCGTCAGAGATAAATGGGTGGCGTATGCTGTTTCAGACCGCCGGGGCGTTGATATTAGAGAGGGAATGCATTTATCCCTTCAAGAGCTTTATTGTGGAATCGTAAATGAAACGAAAAATCCCCTTTTGATTAATGATGCCACTGTTTCACAAGAGTATAATAATCACCCCAATTTAATCAGGCATGGAACAAAATCATATCTTGGTGTACCTGTTTTTGTTGGAAATGAATTTTTTGGGGTGCTGTGCACATTCAGCAGGTCCCCCCGTCCTTATACAGAATATGATTTAATATTACATCAGCTTATGAGTAAACGACTGGAATTTGAGTTTGTCAGAGAAAAATTTGAAAATGAGATACGTACCGCAATGACGGAGGCAGAGTATGCAAACAGGGCCAAGTCGGATTTTCTTGCAAATATGTCTCATGAGTTGAGGACTCCCATGAATACTATACTCGGATTTTCCGATATGATGCTTAAGGGAATAGGCGGTGAACTTGCAGAGAAACAGGTGGAGTATCTCGGTATTGTATATGAAAGTGGTGCCCATCTGCTTTCACTGATTAATGATATCCTTGATCTCAGCAAGATAGAGGCCGGAGAGATGGACCTTGAGTACACAGAGGTGGATGTGAGGAATCTTATTGAAAGTAGCCTTGTGCTTTTTAAACAAAAGGCGATTAAGTACGACATAAAATTCAGTTCTGATATTGCAGATAACATAGACACTATAGAGGCAGATAACAGGAAGTGCAAACAGGTGCTGGTGAATTTGCTGAGCAATGCGGTAAAATATACCCCTGAAGGGGGAGCCATCGCAGTACTCGCAAGGAAGATTAAGGGGTCAGAATTGGGAATTCAGGATATCTCTGAACTTGACAAAGATTACGTGGAGATCGGTGTAAGTGACACAGGTCCGGGTGTAAAAAAAGAGTATATTTCGAAACTCTTTATG
>CAYFYW010000423.1:0-2919 GCA_964347425.1 uncultured Nitrospirales bacterium | reverse complement strand
GCATTATTCACTAGAATGTCGATATGGCCAAATTCTTTCAGAACCTTATTTACATAGGCATCGAACTGGTCAATTCTGGTCATATCCAACATCAAGGCCAGAGCTTTCCGTCCCATTTTTTTTATGTCTTTGGCGACCTCCTCAATTTCGGTTCGTGTGCGAGCCGAGACGACCACATTGGCTCCATGTTCGGCGAGTCCTAGGGCAATGGCTCTACCAATTCCCCGCCCGGCCCCGGTTACAATGGCTGCCTTACCGGCCAAATCAAATCTCTGATGTGACATCGGCTGACTTACCTCCTTAATGAATAAATGCACTTAAAATGGATTGACATCAGTTCGGTTTTGTATTCATTGCTTTATCTATAATTGAAGTCGTGACCAGCCCTCCAAGGAATAACGATCTACTTCAAAGATCTTCGTGGCTTGGGGCTGAGCTTCGCCTCCGATACTCTTTTCTACACCATTCTGAGCAGAAGAATAGCTTATCCCCCTCCTCTTCATCAGCAAAAGTATCTTTATAGACCAATTTCCCACAAAGAGGACACTTGACATACTTCTCTATGTAATACTTGTCTGACGGTTTTGTATATACGTTACTCAAAGCAAATCCTCCTCATAACCATAATCTTCTCTGGCTGATTCTTGGGTTACAAAGCCTGCGTCCAAATCTTTCTTGATTAACGCACGCTCTCTTTCCCGCGGATTTCCGTACCCACCACCACCGGGTGTGCGTATTCGTATCATATCGCCTGTTTCCACTTGGCGGCCTGAAAATTTCCCATTGCAGACAGTCCCGAATTCTTCTTGAATTGTCTTCCACTCCCGAGAGCCCTTTCGTTTGATATGGAGCGCCGCATTAGATGCGCCTCTACCACCAAATAGACCCCATGGTTTTGTCTCGTAGTGAGAACCCAAGGCGCTAATTGTTATCGGTGCAGTAGCTTCAATCATTCTCTCACTTCCCAGCCCACCTCTGTACTTACCCGGCCCTCCGCTATCTGGAAGTAATTTGTATTCCCTTGTGACCCAAGGGTATCTGGTGTCAAAAACCTCCACCGGAGAGTTTCTACAATTCCCGTTTGGTATACATTCCATGGTAAGGCCATCTCCCCATGGTCTGCCTCCCCAACCACAACCCTCTAGGTGATAACACGAAAACGCCTCATTATAATCGGGGTGTATACCTCCAAAAGCAAGATTTATTGCCGTACAGCCATCACACGCTGGTGTTTTATCCGGGATACATTGTGATAGTGCCCCGTGTACGACATTGCATATTCGAGGGTGCGTCTCCGTGTTGCCGCCAACTTCAGGACCCGGGTAATTAACATTCACAATAGTACCAGGTGGGGCGATGATTTTAATGGGTTTAAAACAGCCTGAGTTTTTGGGGATGTTCGGATCAGTATCATGAAGTATAGCATTGTATGTTCCGGAAACCGTTACCGCGTAATTTGCATTTATCGGACCCAAAGCTTGTTTGTCTGTTCCCGTAAAGTCAACAAGCATTGATGTTCCTTCAACGGTAACGGTTACGTGTAACTTGTAAGGTCTGGAAACTACCCCATCATTTTCCATATAGTCCGTGAATTCATATACTCCGTCCGGCATATTTTCAATTTCTTTTCTCATCCACCCTTCAGAATAATCCAGTATTTCATGCATAACCGCTTCTATGGTCGTTTTATCATACTTTTTCAGTAGTCTGTGCAGAGACTTTTCACCATGATTTAAAGAAGCGACCAATGCTCGAAGGTCTCCATGATTAAATCTTGGCGTTCTTACATTTGCCAGCATAATCTTCCAAACATCTAACACATCTTCTCCCTCACTGACTAATTTAACAGGAGGTATTCTTATTCCTTCCTGGAATATTTCAGTGGCATCACCAATGAATGCGCCAGGGGCAGTCCCCCCAACTTCTGCGATGTGGCCTATAACTGCGAAGAAAGCAAATAAATCGTCTTCATAGTAAACTGGCTTCAGAACAGTATGTTCAGGGATGTGGCACCCACCTCTGTATGGGTCATTGTGAATGATTACATCTCCTGGACGAAGTGTCTCGTGAGGAATTTCAGCTAAACATGCTTCTATAGTAACCGGCATTGCTCCAATTTGCGCCGGACAAAATTCGGCGACCGCAATCGTCTCCCCCTCTGGAGTTGCCAGTGCGCACGTAAAATCTAGCCCTTCATTAAAAATGGACGAGTATGAAGTCCTCATTAACACATATCCCATTTCCCGGCATATCGATATCAGCTGGTTGTCTACAACGTTTAAAGTTACCATATCAATCTTTTCTTCCATATTAATCACGTCTCCTTAATATTAGTTCTCCATATGCCCCAACTTCAGCGGTAAGGTTCGGCTCTACGATGGTTACCGAAGTCTCCTCCTCAATTATTACTGGGCCTACTAACTTCGCGCCCACTGGTAATTGCTCCCGATCATATATCTTTGTTGGAATCATTTTATCTTCAAAGAATGCTTCCCTTTCACCAACTGGATCAAATTTATCGCCTGAAATGTTTGCCGCCTGTTCGAACTTAACTTTTTCTATCGTCTTCCTTATGGTTAACTTTGCGTTGAGTATCTCTATAATCTCGCCTTCTATTGTATATCCATATTCTGCTTCGTAGCGCTCATGGAATACTTTGAAGATATCAGTATCAGTCATCGTACCAGATAGAATATCTAACGAAATGGGTACATCTAACTCGTAGTTTTGGCCGAAATAGCGCATTTCCAGAGATGGAAGAAGAAATAAGTTGCCCCCGTCACTGCCACTAAATCCTTCCTTTTCTAATTCTTCCAGGCAATGTGATTGCAGAGTCTCAAAGACGCTTTTAATCTTATCTATATCAAAGTTTGTCGAATTCATATGAACTGCCTGCTGAAAGTCAACCTTCGGGTCTGA
>CAYFYW010000422.1:0-6788 GCA_964347425.1 uncultured Nitrospirales bacterium | reverse complement strand
TTCGGCAAGAAACTCAGGAAGCGAAGCCTGGAGAACGTGGTAGAGGAAATCGACGTTTTGATAGGCCGTTATGGTAACAGACAGATCAGTTTTAAGGACGACACTCTTACGGTAAACAGAACAGAATGGTTCGAGCAGCTTGGAGAGTACTTCCAGCACCGTAAGCTAAGGTTGAGCTGGCAGTGCAGCAGCCGCGTAGATACCGTCAGTTTCAATAAACTCAAGGCGATGAAAGAGGCTGGCTGTCGCCAGATCTTTTTTGGCATTGAGAGCGGTTCCCAGAGGATTCTGGATTTCTATCGTAAGGATATATCTGTTGAGAGGATTGTGGAGACGTTTGCCACATGTCATCGTGTGGGGATACGACCTTGCGCTTCCATAATGCTGGGAGCCCCTATGGAAACAAGGGAAGAGCTGGAAAAGACCTATAAATTGGTCAAGACAATTAAACCTTTTAACTGGCATGTACATGTAACCACGCCAATCTGTGGTTCCTATCTTTATGAGCAGGCACTAGCCGAAGAGAGACTTAATTCAAAGACAGACTACAATGCATTTGAGCCTACTGGCAATATCTACCGCCTTTATTTGCCCAGGAAACTGGATAAGCTGTCGGTCGACGACATAGCTGAATATCGTAACCGCATTAACAGTTTTATGAAATTCAGGGTTTTACTGCAGTGTATCTTAGATCCGCGTCTCTGGAAGGAAATCCTCTTTTCCAGGGGTATGAGGACTATAGCTTACAATTTCATGAAACGGCATTTTAATCTTCTAAAGCCACCAAACTCTCGTCATGCATAGATATAAAACTGTCGGTTGTAAACACCTTTCATCTATCCTCCCTTCTTTGTTCAGATTGTGGGAAGCAGGTGTGCAATCCCATATCAATTTATAAAAAGTGATGCTTATCTATGTAGAAAATAGTTCACAAAAGAATTTGCAGACGTGCGAGCGTTATGAAAACTGGAAGGGCACCTGATGAAAATCGTATTAGCTGATCCCCCTGATGTCAAAACCCCGTGGTTGATAGCCAACCATCCTAATTTAGGAATCCTTTATCTGATAGGTTATTTGCGGGAGAAGGTGAATGGTTTCGAGATCTTCTATCTCGATGCTCATCTTAACTTGAAAGAACATATCAGGCGATTAGAAGAGATCAAACCCGATATATACGGCATGTCTGTCAGCGTAATGAGGGAAAGGGATGCTTTCAAGACTATCAAAACAGTCAGGGAGAAGTTCCCTCATTTGCCCATAATTTGTGGCGGCCCCTATCCGACGGTAATGGCTCATGAGATGGTCAGTAAACTTCCGGTTGATATATGCGTCCTGGGAGAGGGCGAAGTAACCATGGATGAGTTGGTTTATGTCTACCGGGGGAGGAAACGTCTCGACGATGTTGCTGGCATAGTCTTCAGAAGAGAGGGCAAAATCGTTAGTACAGCCAGGCGAAATCTGATCCCTGATCTTGACTCCATTCCCTTTCCAGCGTGGGATATCGTTGATTTTCATAAGTATAAGGGAAGTTATCAGTATATGGCTTCACCAAGCACAGCCATTATCACATCCAGGGGATGCCCTTTCAACTGTGTCTTCTGTGCCAATGCAGTCTGGAAACTTTCTAAACCGTGGTTGCGCTTGAGGAGCCCGGCCAATGTACGTGACGAGATTTCATCGCTCTACAGGATGGGGGTGCGGGAGATTTCAATCCGTTCCGATGAGTTTAATCCGGTACTCTCATGGGCAATTGATATCTGCCGGGAGATTCAGAAGCTTGACTTGAAGGACCTCTTCTTTCAGGGGAACATCCGTGCGGATAAGATGACCCCTGCACTTGCTCGAGAGATGAAGAAGAGCAATTTCTGGCTGGTCCAGCTTGGAATTGAGAGCGGTAATCAGCACACATTGGATGGTATTGGCAAAAAGATCACCTTAGAGCAGATTGTCGAGGCATGTAGAATTCTTAAAGAAAATGGTATTAAAGTTTACGGCTATATCATGATCTATCATGCATGGGAGGAAAACGGAAAATTCTGTTATGAAAGCCCTGAAGACGTGGACAGAACCCTTGTCTTTGTGAAGAAGCTCCACAAGGAAAAACTTCTTGATTATATGTCTTTTTCGACAACGACCCCAATGGTCGGTTCCAGGTTGTTCAAGATTGCAAAAAGTCATAACAAGCTTAAACATGATGGTGAGGTCAAAGATTTATCTGAGTTTTCCATGATTCTCCCAAATGTCTCAGCAGAGGCCCTGAAAAGGTCAAGACGTAAAGGTCTCCTCTTGCAACTGTCAATCAATCTTCTGTCAGGTCATAACCGCCTCACCGACTGGAGCAAGAACTGGCATAAGGTGAAGGCATTGTTTAAGTCAATTTAGGAGAAAAGCCATGAACGCACATATTTTACTCATCCATCCCCTCTATGGGGAGGAGACTGAACAGCGCATTTTTCAGCCGGGGGTGGAGTTCCCGATAAGTCTGGTTTGTCTGTCGGCGGTGCTTGAACAGAACGGCATAGACAATGACGTCTTAGATCTGAGATTAGAAAGTGATCCGACGAGTGCGTTACATGAGATGATTGACTCTAAGAAGCCATTAGCTGTAGGCATTACGGCGAGTACGGCCGGTATCGAAAATGCAGCAAGACTGGCCAGTCAGGTTAAGGCCATGGATAGTAATATCGTTACTATCATCGGTGGCTGGCACGCCTCGGCTCTCCCCGAAGAGACTCTGAGGAAACATCCGGAGTTTGACTACCTGATCCATGGTGAAGGCGAGATTGCCCTGGTTAACCTGCTTACCTGCATTATGGAAGGAAATTCCCCGGAGGGATGTAAGGGGCTGGCCTTCAGATCAAACGGAACTGTAAGAGTGAATGAAAGGGAGAAACTTATTGCCAATCTGGACGAACTTCCGTTTCCCGCCAGGCATAAGGTGTCTGTTGCCCGATACCACCCTAAACCCGGCACGCGAAATTACCGGCGACTCCCTTCAACGGGTCTCTTGGTAGGAAGAGGTTGTCCCTACAACTGTCTTTTCTGTTATAAGGGTGTATGGGGGCGGGGAATACGATTCCGTTCTCCTGATAACGTATTGGAAGAAATAGAACTGTGCGTCGACAGATTCGGGATAAGAGATTTCCGGTTCTATGATGATACAGTCACGTTTCCCCGCTGGGATCTCAAGGGACTCTGCGAGGGAATAATCAATAAGGGATTTCGCATTTCATGGAACTGTTGGAGCAGGGTAAACGATGTAGATGAGGACAAACTTCGTCTGATGAAAGCAGCAGGCTGCTATCACATAAAATTCGGGATAGAGTTTGGGACCGAGAAGGCCCTCAAACTCGCCAGGAAAGGCGCGACACTTGAGCAGGCCCGGGGAGCGGTGGCATTGGCCAAGAAAGTAGGACTGGAATGCAAGGGTAGTTTTATCTTTGGCATCCCGGGTGAAACGATTGCAGATTGCCGTAAGACGGCAGATTTTGCCCTGGAAATTTCACCGCACTTTGCGACATTCTATGCCTTTGACCCTATCCCTGGCAGTCCCTTTTACGAACAAATAGCGAAAGGAAAGGTTGCAGGAGACAGCGGTATGCTTCCAAGAGAGAAAACCCAGAGATTGGCAGATGAGGCCTATCGAGCTTTCTATCTCAGACCCACCTTTATCTTTCAGCGTATTGAAGAGTTTATGGTACACCCGATACGAGAGGGCTCAATGCTTTTGAGCGGGATGTTCATGTTAGTCTCTTTCTGGTTAAAACGCTCAGCTAAAGGCCTTCTTTCTCTATTCAGGATGATGAGGGAAGTGTTAAGAGGATGGGCTTTGAGGATAATGTCTGTTGCCATTGCAATTGCTGCCGTTATCCTGACGTCTCCTGTTTGGATCCTGCTTGTTCTCATAATCAAAGTCGATAGCCCCGGCCCGGCAATTTTTAAGCAGACGAGGGTTGGGAAAAATCGCCGTGGTAACGGGCAAAACAGTTCAGGCAATGGCACGAACGGTCCCAATGATTTGAGAAAGGATGATCTGGGAGGCAAACCTTTTACGTTCTATAAGTTCAGGACCATGTATGTTGACGCAAAGGAAAGATTTCCGGAACTCTACCGTTATGAATATACTGAAGATGAAATTAAGAACCTGTTTTTCAAGTTTCCTGAAGACCCGAGGCTTACCCGCTTTGGAAGGCGTTTAAGAAAAACGACCCTTGACGAGATCCCAAACTTTTTCAATGTGGTGAGGGGTGACATGAATCTGGTCGGCCCGAGACCTGACATACCGGAGATGATCAAGTATTACGAGGATTGGCAGAGAATAAAGTTTAGCGTAAAGCCCGGTATTACCGGTCTGGCCCAGATAAATGGCAGGGGTCTGCTCAATTTTAGGGAGACCCTGTATCGGGATGTGGAATACGTGAAAAAGAGAAGTCTCTGGTTGGATTTAAGGATAGTTTTGAAGACGTTCAAATCCGCTTTTCTTAAAATAGGGGCATTTTGAAAGACCGAGGGAGATGAGTACTGGGGAAATCTTGGTTACGGGTGGTGCGGGTTTCATTGGTTCCCATATCGTGGATTCGCTGGTTGCCAGGGGTGAAAAGGTTGTTGTCATTGACGATCTAAGCGGGGGGTTTAGAGAGAATATTAATCCGAAAGCCACCTTCATCGAAGGCAGCATCCTGAACAATAAATTGATCACATCCATTTTTGAAAGTGGGAAAATACGTTTTGTATTCCATCTGGCAGCCTATGCGGCTGAGGGGCTGAGCCATTATATAAAAAGATTTAATTACAAAAACAACCTTATCGGCAGTATAAACCTTATTAACGCTGCGATTAATTATAACATAGAGTGTTTTTTATTTACGTCTTCTATAGCAGTATACGGAAATAACTCATTACCAATGATAGAGGACATAACGCCCTTACCCGTGGATTCTTATGGAATTGCCAAATTGGCTGTAGAAGAAGAATTGAAAGTCAGCCATGAATTGTTCGGTCTGAATTATATTATTTTCAGGCCCCATAATGTATATGGGGAAAGACAGAACATAGGGGATAAATACAGGAACGTTATCGGCATATTCATGAACCAGATCATGAAGGGTGAACCATTGAAGGTCTTTGGAGACGGGATGCAGACGCGGGCCTTCACATATATCAAGGACGTGGCCCCTGTTATTGCTAATTCAATTTTTTTCAGAGAAGCCTACAATCAGGTTTTTAACGTCGGGGCAGATAAGCCATACACTGTCAATAAACTTGCTCAAGAGGTCTCTAAGGCCATGGGTGTCAAGCCCAGCATTAGGCATGTAGTAGAAAGGGAAGAGGTTAAGCACGCCTACTGCTCCCACAAAAAAATAAGTGATCTGTTGAATTTCAAAGCGAAGTGCTCGCTTTCTGAAGGACTGACGGCCATGGCCAAATGGGCGAAAAGGCACGGCAGCAGAAAGAGCAAACGGTTTAAGCACATAGAGATTCGTAAAAACTTACCGCCAGTATGGTTGGAATGAAGATCGAACAGATGTTTTTATAGCAAAAAAATTTTGCTGCAGGGAGGATTGGGACGTGAAGCAAAAAAAAGCATTAATCACAGGCATTACCGGTCAGGACGGTTCCTACCTCGCGGAATTATTACTGGGGAAGGGGTACGAAGTACACGGCATCGTTCGCAGGGTGGCGATAGAAGACCCCGAGCACAGGCTATGGAGAATCAGGCATCTCAATGATAAGGTGAGATTGCATATCGCCTCACTGGAAAGCTTTCCGGGTATTTACAAAGTCGTCAACCGAGTTAAACCCGATGAATGTTATCACCTCGCTGCCCAGAGCTTTGTGGCATACTCCTTTGATGAGGAATTCTCTATTCTCAATACCAACATTAATGGAACCCACTATGTTCTGGCAGCCATTAAAGATTGCGCGCCTCTTTGCAAACTCTATTTTGCGGCCACGAGTGAGATGTTCGGCACCGTAAAAGAGATGCCTCAGAGCGAAACCACGAGGTTTAACCCCCGATCAGCATACGGGATTTCTAAAGTTGCAGGTTATCACCTGGTCAGGAATTACCGAGAAGCATACGGGCTGAAGGCATGTGCGGGAATTCTCTACAATCATGAATCTCCCCGAAGGGGCCATGAATTCGTGACGAGAAAGATCAGCACGAATGTGGCAAAGATAAAATTGGGCTTGTCGAAGGAATTGAAACTTGGAAACCTGGATGCGAAAAGAGATTGGGGGCATGCAAAAGAATATGTGGATGCAATGTGGATGATGCTTCAGAAAGATGATCCCGATGATTATGTCATCGCATCAGGAGAGATTCACTCCGTAAGGGAGTTTCTTGCGGTCGCCTTTTCTTATGTGGGGCTTGACTACAGAGATTATGTGGCAATAGATTCCAGATTAGTGAGGACTACGGAGGGGGAGCAGTTGATGGGCGACAGCAGCAAAGCCGAGAAGAAACTGGGCTGGCAACATTCCACATCCTTTAAAGACCTCGTGTACGAGATGGTTGATGCCGACATCGAGTTGCTTACGAATAGAAGAAAAATATACGTTTAAGCATTTTACTACTTACCAAGACGCTTCTGCCAGAGTATCCCCAGCGTCCATACAATAACCAGTGTAATCAAAATGCTTGCCCAGACTGTTGTCAGGGTGAATAAGGTTATAATGGATCTGCCCGCAGCACTAATGTAGTCTTCGTTCCACAGAGAAGCTGCCTTTCTTATTTCCCCCACTTTTTCTTCAGACCAGATATGCCCCGAGTGCTTCAAAGTGTTTCC
>CAYFYW010000421.1:0-2132 GCA_964347425.1 uncultured Nitrospirales bacterium | reverse complement strand
GGCGTCATGTATGTATTGTGACGTATTCAAGCAGATTAAGGCTGAGGAAGGAGAAGGAAATTTCATCTTGATGAAATCCGGTCAGCATTACAAGGCTCCATCCCGGTAGAACAACTCTTCAGTAATCTTCCCCGTTCAGTGACAGCTTAATCTATACTCTTTTCCCTCAGCTCATAAAAGGGATATTACGTGATTTCAGTATTATCGAAAACCAAATGTTAAAAAAGAGGATGCTGACATATATGTTAAGGACTCGCTAAGGGGGAGGAGAGAGACATATATGAAATGTGTCCTTTCCTTTTCGTCAACATCCTCTTTTTGTTTTGATATTTCAAAAACATCTTTAAAAAAGCGTCATGTTAAATTAATTTAGCAGTTTTTTTGGAAAGTATATACTGTCATTTCTGACAGGTGCCAAGCCAATACTCGCTATAACCGGTAAAGTTTATGATAATGTAGGTTTAAGGTTATATGAACTTATCTATGCATCAGCCTCTCTGTCAATAAAGGCGTCCCTCATTAACTTGCTCTGTCTCTCAAACGCCTGTCTCGGATTTTTGGGGTCTCTCATGAGGGAGATTTCCTGTGTAATAAGTCTTGTCAGATTAAGGATATGGGTTTCCATCTTCTTGGATTCTCGCTTATAAAGTGGATGATCTTTGTTTATATATATGGTCGTCTCTTCTGAAAAGACCTCGGGTCCGTCCTCTCCAAAACTGTCTACGCAGCACGAAACACCTGTTTCGCCGAATTTTATTTTTTTTATAACGGCATTCGGAGTTAATTGTTTAACCTTCGGCTTTCTCTTTCTTTTCTTTTTGGGTTTCTCCGGAAGGGCTGGCTCTCCGGAAGTATCCGGATGAACCAATTCTCCGGCGGTCCCTGTTGCTTTGGTTTTCAGAGCCGCTCCGCCGGTGTCCCTGGTTTCGCCTCCGACGGGCAAGGCGCCGAAGGGGGAGAGGTCGGGGTTTGCAGCCAGCGCCCTGTAAATTTTCTGAAGCGCTTCTTTCAGGGCGCGGCTTACTTTTCTTCCCTCTTTTTTGCCGGCCAGTTTCTGAAGGGTGGTTTTTATTTCCCGGATTAATTTAAGCATTACTTCCTGAAATGCCCGGTATTCCGGAGAGTCTTTTATAAAACCTGTCCTGTCGCTTGTAACAGGCAGAAAATCGGCGTGAACTTCCCCTCTTATTCTTGCCATAGGCTTCCCCCATGTTTCCATGCCGAACAATTCACGGGAAACCGTAACCTGTTTCACTTTTACTTCGATCCCCAGATTCATGGTTGACGCGGCGGTTTCCGGGAGCACTATTATTTCTCCCGTAACCGGGCCGAAGGTCGTGCCTTCAAGGAAAGGAAGCCGGTGTCCTGTAAGGCTTCTCGGGGTAATAGTATGTCTGTTAAGCCTGACCCTGAAATTGGGCGCCTTGAGAGGCGTTCCCTCGATTATTTTCGCTTCTATGTCTTTCGGTTCGAATTTCTTGTTCAACCCTTCAAGTATGACGGTTGTCCCGTCATTTTTTCTCAGGTCAGGCGGGAGGGTTTCAAGCGGAAGCTGCCATTCATTTTTTGCCTTTTCCCACTTTTCCTTGTCAAATACGACTCTTGCGGCGAAATCACCTTTTTTTGTGATTACTTCAAATCTGTTACAGGCCGAAAGAGTCGCAAATTTTCCGATGCCGAACTGGCCGATTCGGTCCCTCACATAAACAGGAGACTTCGGCGCGTAAAGCTTTTGCTGTGAGCCTATATTAAAATATTGCCCCAGCCCCGCCCTGTCCATGCCTGTTCCGTTGTCCCTGATTTCAATCGAGTCTTCGGTAACGGAAATCTCAACGAGTGACGCGTCCGCATCATATGCATTGTTCACAATTTCTCTTATGAACTCAATGCTTTCTGTATAAAGCCTTTCGCCGATAGTTATAATGTGACTTTTGTCAATTGTTACGGAAATAAACTCGCTGCTGTTCGTGTCCAATTGAAATATTCCTTGCAGGTCGGTGATTATTCAACATTATTAGGATACTATAAAAAGGCGTGGCGATGCCAGATAATATTTTTTAAAGGCGAATTATGAATATTCGATAGTAGGGGCATGGCGCGCCATGCCCCTACTTTCCCCCTTTGATTGTTTT
>CAYFYW010000420.1:0-9143 GCA_964347425.1 uncultured Nitrospirales bacterium | reverse complement strand
TCCAAAATAGTTGGTAAAATCCGAAGGACGTAAAGTCCCGCGTAAAGCGGCGAGGCCGCAACGCGGCTTTTCGCCGATGGGAAAACGTCCCTATTCGGGATTCAAGGGGTCAAGGGGTCGAGGATTCAAGTGGATTATCAATTATAAATGATCAATTAACAATGAATATTTTTTTAAGAAATTTCATACAATTCTTCATTAATCATTGATAATTATTAATTTAACACTTGAATCCTTTCTAACAACTAAATGGGAGAAGAACCTAAGTTATACGTTATTCAAAAAACTAATAATATATAACGTATCAGAGCTGTCCAAAATAATGTCGCAAAGGAGACTGGATGCCGAATAAACACAATGACGACTCCTCAGGTAGTGCTCTCAGCTGATCTTCAACAATATGAACTTTATAAATCCTCTAAAATGAGATCAAGCAAAATAAGGTTATATATTTTATCAAATCCGTCGATTCATTGTGTTTGTGAGGTATTCAGTCTCCTGATACTATCTATTTTGGACAGATGCGATAACGTATAACTTATAACGTAGAATAGAGGTTTTCATGAATATAGCTGTTTTTGGTTTAGGAAATATTCTGTTATCCGATGATGGTGTTGGAGTTCATGCAATAAACAGAATGAAAAATGAATATGAATTCCCCGAATCTGTCGCGTTAATTGACGGTGGCACAAAGGGGCTTGATCTCCTGCCGTTGTTTGAAAATAGAGATAAGGTTCTAATAATTGATGCTGCAAACTTCAAAAAGGAACCCGGAGCGATAGACACGGTGGAAGGGGACAAAATCCCGGCCTTTTTGAGTTCCAAACTTTCTGTTCATCAGATAGGGCTTTCTGATATGCTTTTTGCAGCTAAGCTTATGGAAATAACCCCGCCTGATATGTGTCTGATAGGTATCCAGCCCATGTCTATGAAAACCACTACAATGATGTCGGATATCATCAGCAGTAGAATAGACGTGCTTATCTCCAAGGTCATTGAGAAATTAAAAGAGTGGGGTGTGGAAGTAATACCAAAAGGCGGGAATCTATAAGGATGTTACTCATATCCGTTCACAGAACGGGGTATCCTGGCATATTTTCATAAAACTATCAAATGCGCCTGTTTCCTGCTACAATTTAATTATGGAAGATCATGTCCTGAGTGAAGTTGTAAAAGTTGAGAAGGAAGTTCAACAGATGCTTGAAATTGAGAAAAAGATGTCCCAGGAATGGCTTGAAAATGTTAAAAAAAACGCCGAGAAAAAGGTTCTTGAAGAGGAAGCAAACATTAAAGAGGCTTTCAATATTATTTTAGAAAAAACAAAGTTGAATACTGATAAAAAGGCCATAACTATTTTAAGAGATGCGAATGTAAAGGCAGAGAGGCTTGAAGGACTCGGCGATGAAATATTAAAGAAGATCATACTGAGACATATAACAAAAATTCTACCGGGTGCATAACATGATAGTCAGGGTGTCAAAAGTTGAGATAACGGGCATAAAAGAGCTGCTGGAGAAAGTCCTAGCTATATTACAGGAGATGGCTGTACTCGAGATCGAACCGAGTACTATAGGTTTTATCGAGAAAAAAAATAAGGTATATATAGATTTGATTATTCCTGACAAGAACGCCCTGTCAGAACGCTTATTCCTCGATAACCTGAAAGAGAGAATTGATGAACTGTTTTCATACCTTCCAGAAGTGCCTGTGAAGAAAAGCTATATGGAACCACAGGCAATTATCGATACCATAAATGAAACACTTCAGAAGCATCTCCTTGACTATAGAGAACTGTCTCAGAAGAGAGAGACACTGAAGAATGAGCAGGATGAACTCAGCCGTTACGGAGTTTTCCTGGATGCTATTGAATCGCTCCTTAAGGGTTTAAGGGAAACACCCGACCTTGACTTTATCGGTCTCACCCTCCGCGACACTGAATCTGAAGGACTCCTGAGGGGATTTCTGACGAGAGAGACTGAGGGAAAGTTTGAACTTAGAACATCAACAGCTTCGGATGGTACAATAGTGGGCTTGATAGCAATCAACAGGGGGATGTCAGATAGGATAAAAAGTTCCCTCAGCGAGAAGGATATACCTGAACTAAAATTCCCTTTTTCCTTCAGAGGCCTCACATTTATTGAAAAAATTGACTTCCTGAAAAAGAGGATCTTTGAGATCTCCAATGTGATTGAGAGTATTGATATGCAATTGGACAGTTTTTCCATAAAATGGGGGGCAATTTATGCAAGGGTGAAAGAATGGATAGGTGAACGTCTTTCTGTTTTAGAAGCAGTTGGTTCTGTATTTGAGACAAGGATGTGTTTTCTAATCTATGGCTGGATGGCTTCTGGAGAGGTAGAAAATCTCAGAAACAGATTAACGCGAGATTTTGCAGGGAAGGTAGTCCTCGAGGAGTTGGAAATCCGGGAGGAAGATCTTGACAGGCTGCCTGTTATACTGAAAAATCCTCCTTATTTTAAGCCTTTTGAACTCTTTACAAGAATACTTCCGTTACCGAGATATACCTCTTATGATCCAACAACATTCGTCGGTATTTTTTTCCCTATCTTTTTTGGCATG
Organism: uncultured Nitrospirales bacterium; assembly: GCA_964347425.1. Taxonomy (GTDB): domain Bacteria; phylum Nitrospirota; class Thermodesulfovibrionia; order UBA6902; family BMS3Bbin08; genus CAYFYW01. Next base: position 6,563 of record CAYFYW010000420.1, on the reverse strand, counting down.
ATCCTCGGTGACGCAGGATATGGTTTATTACTTGCAATTACATCACTTTTTATTATAAAAAAATGCAGAAAAAGGCCATTTATTGTGGATGCTGCCAAAATTCTCGGTGTTTCCGCTGCATATTCTATTCTTTTCGGAATATTTTATGGTGAGTTCTTTGGAGAACTTGGACATGAACTGTTCGGCCTTAAACCTATCCTTATAGAAAGACGCGCGGGCATTATGCCAATGTTATATTTTGCAGTCACCGTCGGCGTAGTTCACATTCTCCTGGGAAGTTTTTTGGGATTCGCATCTGCCTTCAAGAGAAAGACAAAGAAAGAGGCACTCAGTAAGCTTTTCAATCTGCTGATAATAGTTTGCATTCTACTTCTCGTAGCATCTTTATTCGGCATATTTCCAGCCTTGCTTACAAGACCAGTTATCTTGGCAATACTGTTCCTGACACCTTTTCTGCTTTTCACCGGTGGTTTACTGGCACCTCTTGAACTGATGAAAAGCATAGGAAACATTATTTCATATGCAAGAATAATGGCAATTGGCCTAACATCGGTACTGCTGGCATATGTGGCCAACCGTCTTGCAGGAATGACAGGAAATGTCATCACCGGCATTGTTGTGGCCGGATTGCTCCATCTTCTCAATATTATCATAGGTGTGTTTTCTCCTACTATTCACTCCCTGAGGCTTCATTATGTTGAATTTTTCAGCAAGTTTATAGAACCTGGGGGGAGGAAATTTGAACCCTTTAAAAAAAAATGAGAAAACACAATAAAAAAATGTTATATGTTATACGTAACTCGTTATTTGGAAAAACATACAATAGTCATCCGGGACTTATTGACACGTATATCTAAAAACTGCATTAAACAAGGAGGAGATGTATGGAAAAGGTACTTATTGCATTTGCTGCTGCGCTTTCTATCGGGCTTTCTGCACTTGCGACTGCATGGGTACAGTCAAAGATTGGTTCTGCAGGAGCGGGCGCACTTGCTGAAAAACCTGAATTGGGTGCCACGATAATTATTCTTGTTGCTATTCCGGAAACAATGGTAATACTTGGTTTTGTTGTTGCAGCAATGATTCTCTTTGGAGCATAGTGAGAATGGGCTACAGGGAGTTGATTGAAAGTCTCCGCAAGGAGGGAGAAGAGAAAATTAATCTGCTTTGGAGTGAAGCGCATGATGAAGCTGAAAAAATAAATGCAGAAACATCCCGAAGGATTGAAGAAATAAGAGAACGGTATAAAGTTAGCCGGGAAAATGCAGTAAAGGTACAGGAAGAGGCAATTCTCTCAGATGTAAAAACCAAAGAACGCACAATAAGGCTTACAGCAGAGAAGGCGCTGTCAGACAGACTGTTTTCAGTTGCCTTGACCCTCCTCCATGAATTAAGAAACAAGAAATATGTGGAAGTTTTTACATCTCTTGCCGGTGAATTGGCAGATATAAAATGGCAGGAAATAAGGGTAAATCCTGAAGACTTAAGTATTGCTCAGGAACATTTCCCTTATTCAAATATTATACCTGACGATACCATTGCCGGTGGTATGGAGGCTCTTAAAGAAGGGGGGAAAATACATGTTATTAACACCTTTCGCAAGAGACTGGAAAGGGCATGGGAAGACATCCTTCCCTTAATGATTAGCGATGTTTATAAAGAGATATCTGAGTACAAAAATCCTGCTTAATAGAGAGGATAGGGGATATCCAACAGAATATTTAGCTGCAAGGATAAGGGGCAGGCGTGTATATCTGATAAAAGACTGGAATAATATCCTTTCCACATCAAACCCTCTCGAAACACTTCAGAATACTCGCTACGGAGACTTGATAACCGAATACGTAAAAGAAGGTGTATGGAAGTGCATGTTAAGAGAGTTTAAATGGGTTTATCATCAGATGAATAAGGGGCTAAGAAATGTTTTCCGTCCATTTTTTATGTATTCAGAAATAAAAACCGTTGTCTTATCTTTTAGATATAAAATCGGAGGAGAAACCAAATCAGATATGGAGAATCTCATGTCCTTCAGCCTGCTTTCAAAAGAGGTCAAAGAGATTCTAACGAGTGAGGCAGATCTGCCTTCAATACTTGAAGAGTTTGAAAGAGAAATTTTACTTTCTCAGGAAAAACCGTGGGGGCTGAAAGAAATCTTCTTTCGGGACGGGTTAAAAGGGGTAGAAGAGGGATTGACAAGTGGATTTATCGAACAGATAATGAATTCTGTTCTTCACCCCGTTATAAAAAATTTTTTTGTTTTTCTCATAGATATAAAAAATATTATTTCCTTGCACAAAAATTTGAGATGGGGTATTGAGGCAGAGCCTTTATTTATTCAAGGAGGAACTATCATTGAATCAACTCTGCGGAGGGCAGTACGTAGTAGTGATATATCAGAGGTTTCCCGGCTTATTTATCAGATAACGGGTATAAGCGTGCAAGAACCCAGTGTATCCGAAGTTGAGCATATTCTTTTTTCAGGTTTGACCAGACAATTAAGGGTTAAAGCGAAGGAAAATTCAGATGTTGAACTGATTCTTGATTACCTGTGGAAAATTTATGCAGAGGCACAGAATCTAAGCCTTATTCTTTATGGTAAGGATATTGAAAGAGAGAATCTCCAGAAGGAGCTGGTAATCTCATGAAAAAAATCGTTTTTATAACCCCCGATGATGCAGAATTCGGGTTTAAGCTCACCGGTGTAAACCATCTTGTTACGAGAGAGGAAGACGCAGAAAGTACAATCCGAAGAATTATTCACGAACCGGATACGGGCATTGTAATTATTGACGAGCAGCTAATAAAAGGTCTTTCAGAAGAAAAACTTAAAGAGATAGAAAAATCATGGAATGGAATTTTAACTGTCCTGCCTTCGCCGGAGCGGCCGGGGATTGAGATTGAAGATTACGTAGCGAGGCTAATCAAACGGGCAATAGGATATCATGTAAGGTTAAATTTATGACAGGCAAAATAGTAGGTATATCGGGATCGACGGTAAGTGTTGACGCAAAGGGCTTAAAACTATATGAAATGGTTTTTGTAGGTCATGCCATGATTGCCGGTGAGGTTGTAAAAATTGAGGAAAACAGGGCTGTAGTTCAGGTATATGAGGAAACACATGGACTTGCGGTCGGTGAAAGTGTTAAAGGAACAGGCATGCCATTGACTGTGAGTTTGGGACCAGGCCTTCTTGGAAACATCTTTGACGGCCTTCAAAGACCGCTCCGTACTTTGAAGCAAGAATCAGGCCCCTTTATAGTAGCGACAAAAGAGATACGAGCTCTGGATTCTCTCCGGAAATGGAGGTTTCACCCGCTCAAGAAAAAAGGAGACGGGATCAATCCGGGTGAAATAGTCGGTTACGCTGAAGAAGAGCCTTTCAGACATTATATCACTTGCCATTCTGATTCTGGCGGAAGACTCTCATGGATTGCTGAACGTGAATTTAGCCTTGGTAACCCTATCGGTTCCTTCGAAGACGGCAGGGAGATTTTTGGATTTCATGATTGGCCTGTACGGGTCCCCAGACCTTTTAAGAGAAAGACCCCGTCATCCGAACCGCTTATAACCGGCCAGCGAGGCATTGACTTCCTCTTCACCATTGCTAGGGGGGGTACCGCAATTCTGCCAGGTGGATTTGGCACAGGCAAAACCATCCTGGAGCAGTCTATTGCAAAATTTGCTGACACTGATATCGTTGTGTATGTGGGATGTGGCGAAAGGGGCAATGAAATGGCAGAAATGCTGACAGAGTTTGAACAGTTAAAAGACCCATGGACAAACAGGGGATTGCTGGAAAGGACACTGCTTGTTGTTAACACATCGAATATGCCAGTTGCTGCAAGAGAAGCGTCCATTTATACAGCAATTACCATGGCGGAATATTACAGAGACATGGGCTATAACGTACTTCTTCTTGCCGACAGCGTATCTAGATGGGCAGAGGCATTGAGAGAGATATCATCATCGCTAGAGGAGATGCCTGCAGAAGAGGGTTATCCAACGTATCTTGCTTCACGATTGTCCAGTTTTATTGAAAGAGCGGGAGTTGTAGAAACATACAATGATAAAATCGGTTCACTCACTATGATAATATCAGTTTCCCCTCCTGGAGGGGATTTTACAGAGCCAGTCACTCAGGCATGTTTGAGGACTACAGGAACTTTTCTGATGCTCGATACTTCTCTTGCACACAGGAGACATTTTCCTGCCATTAATTGGTTTCAGAGTTATTCACTCTATGGCAGAGAGCTTCTGGAACACTACAGAGAAATAGTCTCTCATGAATGGGAGGATGCACAGATCAGATGCAGAGAGATTCTGCAAAAAGAAGAAGTTCTGAACGAAGTTGTAGAGACTATTGGGGTCGAAAGCCTGCAGGATCCCGACAGGCTTTTGATGCACGTTGCAGAGATGATCCGGCTAAAATTTCTTTGTCAGAATGCATATACTGATGATGCTTTTTCAACTCCTGAACGGACATTGTCCGTGATCAAGGAGATACTGGAGTTTTATGAAAATGCTACTGAGCAGTTGAAGCAGGGAGTTGTGTTAGATGAGATAATTGCCAAAAAATGAAAAATGTCAAACAAACACAAAAAGTTTTTGATTGTGAGTTTTCAGTTTTTACACTGATGACTGACTTCTGACAACTGACAACTGATCATGAGGCTATCCGAACATAAATATAACTCTATCTCTTCTTTAGCAGGCCCTCTGCTCTTTGTACAGAGAGTCTTTAGTGCAAGGATAGGTGAAGTTGTAAAGGTTCTCACCCCTGATGGCAGGCAAATTGATGCAGAAGTTATTGAGATACAGGGCGATACGGTGCTCATAGAGGTTTTTGGTGAAACTCAGGGCCTGGATATTGAAAATACCTCTGTCGTTTTTACTGATTCAGTTAAAAGGGCGTCTCTGTCTACCGATATTATCGGAAGAATTTTCAGCGGCTCCTTTACACCCATAGACGACATTCCTATATATATGCCTGAGAAGTATGCACCAATAACCGGATACCCCATGAATCCTTCCGCGAGGGCACGGCCTGAGGAATTTATTGAGACAGGTGTCTCTGTTATTGACTGTCTCAATACGCTTGTTAAAGGACAGAAACTGCCTGTATTCTCCTGCTCCGGATTACCGTCAAAAGAGGTTGTTGCAGCAATACTGAAAAATGCAAGGCTTGTCGGTGCTGAAGCAGGTTCCCGGGAAAGTATCACAAGTCGGAAAGGCATTGAATTCATTGTTGTATTTGCTGCAATCGGGTTAACCTTTAACGAGTTTTCTTTTTATAAGAAGGTTCTTGATGAGATGAAGTCAGGGTTTGTTGCCTTTGTCAATATGGCAGATGAGCCAGTTATGGAAAGACTGCTCGCACCAAGGTTAGCACTGACAGTAGCTGAATATCTTGCATTTGATAAAGGCATGGACATTCTTGTGATAATTACGGATATGACAAATTACTGTGATGCATTGAGAGAGATATCCACTGCAAGAGAAGAATTGCCCGGAAGAAGGGGATATCCGGGTTACATGTATTCTGACCTCGCATCTCTCTATGAGCGGGCAGGACGAATTAAAGATGTAACAGGTTCAGTTACAATGCTTCCAGTAGTCACCATGCCCGAGGATGATATCACGCATCCAATCCCTGACCTCACCGGTTACATTACAGAAGGCCAAATTGTCCTGAGCCGTGAACTTCATCAAAAAGGGATTTCTCCCCCTGTGGATGTACTCCCAAGCTTATCAAGACTTATGCAGAGCGGGATCGGGAAAGGGCGCACAAGAGATGACCACAGACAGATAGCTAACCTCCTTTATAAGTACTATGCCAGGGGAAGAGACTTAAGAAGACTGGAGTCAATAGTAGGTAGAGAAGGGATGACAAAAAAAGACAGTGTTATGCTCGACTTTGCAGATGCATTTGAAAGGGAGTTCGTTCATCAGGGAAAAACGAGGAGGAGTATCTTTGAGACCCTTGATATAGGGCTCAACCTTTTAAAACGTTTTGCTCTTGAAACATAAGTAATACAAAAATCAGGGTTCGAGGATTTCCAAATCCAAAATTACACGCTCCTTGAATCCTGCAACATTGCTAAAAATATGATAATACACCCAACAAGGACAAATCTGCTTATCCTGAAAGAAAAAACAAAATCCGTTATCAACAGTATCGGAATCCTTAAAGCGAGGCGACAGGCGCTTATCAGAGAGTTCCTCGACACTACCGTACCTTTCCTGAGGTCAAGGGAAGATATAAGAAAAACATATGGAAAGGCTATTGACGAGCTGGCGCTGAGCCTCGGTCACGAAGGGAAAAGCACAATAAAGTCAATAACTCTTGTAACAGAAAGAGACTTGAAAGTGGATATAACCGAAAGGAGCATTTGGGGCCTCAAGTATAAAGATGTAGCAATACATGATCGACTGATCAGAGATCCTGATGACAGAGGATATAATTTACTTACTACAACGCCACACCTTGAAGAAAGTATTTATCTCTTTGAGAAAGTCTTGGAACTAATGATCGAGCTTGCAGCCTATGAGAATAAATTAAAAAG
>CAYFYW010000419.1:0-1802 GCA_964347425.1 uncultured Nitrospirales bacterium | reverse complement strand
TTGAAACGTGTTTCGATCCCAGCGACAAAGCTGCTCGATCGTATTATAGAACACTGTGTGACGAAGATGCCGAGTTATCTGGTTATGTTGCAGGCGTTTTGCGGCCCTATAATTCTCATGTAGACGAATCTCTTTCTTGTAGTTTTGGAGGGATATGTCCAAAAACGGGCGGTGTTATACATGTTTGTATAGGACAAGGTCGACCAAAAGTGGTGCAGTAAAGTTTCTTAAATGAATAAACACTCCCTAAAGGTCTTGGTCAATTCCAAGCCCTTCTCTGTCCATGATCATCCTTTCTTTTGGTAATCATCAATTTCTTAACTAATGCCGGTGAATGAGTTGTAGGTGAAGTCAACAAAAGGGGTCTGATAATTCCAAGCCTCATACTGTGCCCTAATTGTGCACCTGATAAGAGAAAACAAGGGATAACACCGTCAAGATGCTATCCCCTGAAATTGAGACTTTTTCAAATACCGTCAAGTATTAGCTAACAAGGGATAAGACCACAGACCCCATGTAGTATATCTCTTAATCAGCGGGTCCGGGGCCATATTTGGCTAATGGCATATAGCGCGTTGCTCATGGTAAAAAACATAGAGGAAATAACTAACAGCCATAGGCTATAAGCCATATGCTACGACAGACAGCCCCCATTTTTTTGTTGCAATATTTCATGTTCAAATTTCTGTTATTTGATATAATATAAACATGAAGGCTGCAATTCTGGTCAAAGATTCGAAAAGATATGGCGGCAAATATGTAGCAATACGTTCTGTAAAGAGCAAAGAGGTTCTCATCTCTGGAAAAGACCCTTCAAAAGTATATGATAAAGCAAAGGACAAAGGCGCAAAAAACCCCATCATTTTTTATGTACCTAAAAAAGGCATGGTTCATATCTTCTAAATGCCAATTCATGATATCCCTTTTACCCGATTCAGTGATGCAGTCAGTTCACATCCCCGCCTTCTTGTAAAGATTATAAATCCCGATACTAACTTGAGCATGTTTACGTTCGGTATAATCGACACTGGGGCAGACGAATGCGCTATACCGGAATTCATAGCTTCCAAGATAGGGCATAATCTGAAAAAAGGAAAGAAAAAGCTTATTGGAACAGCCGGCGGTCTCACGCCTTCCTTTTCCCATAAAACCAGATTTGAGTTGTTTCATCCAGTATCCGGGAAACATATGTATACACTTTCTGAAACACCAATTGATTATGTTGACGGTTTACATTGTGCGTTATTGGGAGTAAAAAACTTTTTAGATCAGTTTGTGCTCCATATAGACTATCCCAAAAAGTCTTTCTCAATTACATCCCCTAAAAAGAAATGATACATGGAGAAATGAAGAATTATTGAGTCTCCAGGGGTGAGACTCAACATTTGACCTGCACTTTAACCAGCAAGTTATACATCTTTAACGGCATACGGTTCAAACTCGATAAATGATAGTCTCAAAGTAATTCTCGCCTTGAGCGTACTTTATATAGTATTGTTATGAAATTAAAACACAATATATTGTATCTTACACTATATTTATAGTAAAATATAAACAGGATATTAGTTCCTAAAATAGTAACAGTTGTAAAGAGAGGAAGTTGAAAGGTGTTAGAAATTAACAACAAATTAGAGAAATGCAATGTATGCAAAGATGAATACACGTCAGCTCATGTTGAAGCCATGCCCGGAGTAAAGATTCATGTTTGTAGCAATTGCCTGAATACTGCAAAAAATAACTTTATCTGGATTTGTATGAGTTGCGGAACAGTTTATATCAGAAACAAAAAATTAGTAATAGAA
>CAYFYW010000418.1:0-6188 GCA_964347425.1 uncultured Nitrospirales bacterium | reverse complement strand
TCCCCCAACCCCGAACCGCTCCTGTTTTTTTACGAAAGAACAAAAATATTTACATGCTCAGATTCTCAAGAGTTACATTAATTATCAAGTTCCCTCCTGTACACATAATGAAGCGTCATACATTAAACGCAGGCCTGACACCTCTTTACGCTGTCATTTCGAGCAATCTAAAGAATAAGATTCCTGGCGGAGTTTTCCTGAGCATAGCTTGGAGATTCTTCGCTTCTATCAGAATGACATGCGAAGGGCTCGGAATGACAGTTCGAGCAAAGCTATTTATGAGACAGTAGACCAGCGTTTGGCTTTGCCGGGAAAGAATAACTATATTTATATGGCGGGAATCTGTTTTTTAATTTTTTATTTCTTTTGTAAGCAGATCTGTTTTTACCTCTGCAGTTTCCTGATAATCCTGTCCCTGTCAGCCAGAATCCCCCTTGTACTTATGAGGATGTAGGCAGTGCTATCCTCAACTGCAACCTGAACCCTGTACCATGCGCCAAAACTCCTTACAAAAAGGCCTATAAAAACGAAAAGACATGCCAGACCCACGAGCCATGTGCCGGGGTCTTTTCTGTAACTGAGGTAGGAGCCTTCCTGATAGTCATTGAATTCAAAGACCACGCCTTTGGCATAAAGGCTGCTGCCAAGGCTGAGTTCGCCAAGTACGTCCCGGCCTGAAGGGTCTGTTTCGGGTATGTGATAAACAGTTGTAACCGGGTTTATTTTCTCAGTTGTACCATCCTTCTTAAAAAGCGTGCCTAATTTAAGGGATCCAATTACGAATTTGCCTTTTCTATCCTTAACATGGAAAGGTACCCTGGCCTCAACATCAATAACCTCTCCATTGACCCTGTCAGAAACCACGTGCGGGGCTTTCTTCCCGACAGGGTAAACTGAAAGTTGTGCCTTCTGCTCAAAGCCCATCTGGTAAAGCGTAAGACTCCCGGTTCTGAAAGGCCTATTTACCCACAGCTCTGCATCCAGGACCCTGCCGTCAGGCTTTTTAACATCAAGTCTGGTAAGCCACATCTTGGGCATATAGGAGAATCCTTTTCTTGACGGTTTCAATTTTTTTATACCAATACCCAGAGCCAGCCTTTCAAGCTTGGACTCCGGGTAATCAATTCTCAGACCCTGATAATATTCGGTCTTAAATTCCTTTAGCGTGAGCACGTATTCGTCACCCTTCCGTTCTTCGGAAAAAGCCCGGCCAATATTCCCCAGAAACCTATTCCACCTCGTTTCTTCGCTGTAGAGAGAGATCGTCTCCGGTCTGTCGGGATAAAGAATAACACCTTTTTCAAATGCAAATAATGCGGTGATGAAAAATCCGAAGATGGCAAGTATAATACCCACATGATAACACCACGACAGCCACCAGTATTGAAGCCCTTTTTCAAATATTTTCACTCCCGGGTATCCTTCATCACGAGACTCTGTTTTTAATGTAAAACCTGTTCTCCTGAGACGCTCTTCAATATTAAATCCCCCCTCCCCCCCTTTAAAATCCCCACCAGTCCCCCTCGGGATCGAGTCGATTCGACTTTTCCAAAGGGGGCTATGGTGGGATTCGGGGGAATTTTTTTCAAAAATTACAATATTGGGATGTTTTTTTAATCTCTCAAAATTGAGCGGTTTTCTATTGAGCTTTAAGAATATCTTCAGTCTGTCGTAAAGACACACAGCGAGATTTACGACCAGGATACCGGTAACAAAAATAAACAATGGTGACATGAAAATATCAAGAAAGTCCAGCATTCTCACAACTGCTACAAACCTGCCACCTGCCTCTATGTAGCCATCAATCTCCCCTCCCTGAGGGAAAATAGTACCGATTAAAAAAATAAGACTCATAAAGGAAAGTATGAATATAGATGTTTTAAGAGATGAAAATAACTTATACAGCATATGTATGCAGACTCGGGATATTTAAGAGTTTAACAAGCCAGTTAACCCCTAAAAAGGTCATAATCATGCAGATGAAACCGAGGAGATTCAATATTGAGGCAGGCAAACCTCTCCACCTCCCGATTGCCCTTGTATGAAGATACAATGCATAAACCGTCCACGTTATGAGAGACCATGTCTCTTTGGGGTCCCATGACCAGTATCTTCCCCACGCATCATTAGCCCATGCCGCACCTGAGAAGATAGCAAACGTCAAAAAGGGGAAGCCAAAGAGCACTAGTCTGTGTGTCCAGCGGTGGAACTGCTCATCCATATAACCAAAAATTCCCGGGCATTCAGACGGCGGTGTCCTGAATTTTAAGTAGCAGACCTCAACAGCAAAGCCCACCACAAACACTGCATATGCCAGAAACGCCGTTATAACATGCGCCTCATACCACGGACTCTGAAGTGCGGGCGGTATCGGTGCTATCTCGGGGCTCCGGGTAAGCAGGCTGTAAATACAGGCAGCCGCGGCAATGCCTGCAACTATAAACCCTGGTAGGTACACTTCACGCCATCTGCTCTGTGCATATAAGTAGGTTGCGTTTGCAAACCATGCAAACCATGAAAGAGTTTCGTAAAGGTTTTGAAAAGGGGGTCTCATGCCCTCAAGCGTTCTGAAAATGATGAGTATCGTGTGGATTATTACGGTGATCCTGAGACCCAATGTTAATGCCCTGCCAGCATTATTCTTCGAAGATATGAGATACGCAATACCAAGAATAAAACATATACCGTAGAGCAAAGAAACGAGCCAGAAGAGCTTCAGTTCAATACCCAGAAAAAAGGCATCTCTTAACAGGAGTTCTTCTGACGTCATTTACTTAACTTCCATTCAGTACCGTACTGTTTCGCAAATTGGCAAACCATATTAAGTAGCGAGTAGCAATGATAATCAAATTCCAGATAACAAATCCCAACTTTCAAATAAGCTCCAAATCACCAATCACCAAATCCATCCTCCATAGCCCTAATCCTTTGGGTTATTGGAATTTTGTCCAAGTTATTTGTTTTATTTTTGGTCATTGTTATTTCCAAGTAATCTGTGGATTATATTAAGTCTATGTTTGTCTGTGGCTGAATAGCTACCACTCCTTTTTCAATGATGCCTTTTCCAGATCAGCCACAACAACCAGAATAATATCCTCGGGGTCAAGGTATTTTTTAGCAACCCTCAGCACCCCTTCTTTTGTAATGCTGTTGATATAGACAGGATACTTATCTATATAATCCATGCCCAGCCCGTAATATTCAACTGCCACAAGAAATCTTGCTATGCGACTGCTGGTCTCTATCCGCATGGGAAAACTTCCGATAAGAAACGCCTTTGCATCTGAAAGCTCTCTATCCGATACAAAGACATCACTTATTCTTCTAATCTCTTTTAAAGTTTCTTCTATTGCCGTATTTGCAGATTCATTTTTTGTCTGAAGACCGACCTGAAAAAGCCCCCCGTGCCTGGATGCGTCAAAAAAGCTGTGAATATCATATACAAGGCCCTTTTCATCCCTGAGGTTTTGCATGAGTCTTGATGCAAACCCTCCGCTGCCAAGGATATAATTCATAACAGACACAGCATAATAATCAGGGTTATCCCTGCTTATCCCTTTGTGCCCCAGGATAATATTTGCCTGCGTAAGATTTTTTTCTATTGTAATCATTTCCCCCTTTTCATTTTTTACACTTTCCTGTGGCGGTTTCAGTTCCAGTTTTTGAGGCAGCCAAGATGAAAAATATTTTGCAAGAAGGTTTTTCACTTCTTCTGCGGTTATATCTCCAACAACCGACATTACCGCGTTGTTCGGAACATAATAAATTTTATGAAAATTAACAAGGTCAATCCTCTTTATTCTGTCGAGGGTCTCCGGCGTGCCTGAAATCAGCCTTCCGTAGGGATGAGCACCAAATACTGCTTTCTTAAATGCCCTCCGGGCAACAAAGCCCGGCACCTCCTCCTGGGCTCTTAAACTGCCTTTTATACGCTCTCTTTTCTTGTTCAGTTCATCTTCCGGAAATACAGGATTGACAATGATATCTGATAGCAGGTCAAAACCCAGATACACATCTTTTTTCAAAATCGAAAGCGCTACCGAAATATAGTCATCTCCACCGGAACCGCTAAGAGATGCCCCTATAAACTCTATCTCCTCATTTATCTGTTCGGCTTTTCTATTCTTGGTTCCTGAAGTAAGGAGGCCTGCTGTCAGGTTGGCAAGTCCTGCCCTGTCAGCGGGTTCCTGTAAAGTGCCTGCATTTATTCCAACGGCAACCTTAACAACAGGCAGATTATGTCTCTCCACTACGAGAAGAGTGAGCCCATTTTCAGGTGTCGACCTCTTGACATCAAGTGCACAGGCATCAGTGGACAGTGAACAGCAAACAGTAAACAGTAATAATATAAAAAGTAATATGCTATTTTTATGCTTTTTTAACTTTTCACTTCTCACTTTTTGTTGGTATTAAAATTCCCACCGTTCTTTTGTCTGCAACAAGGTATTTTTGAGCCACCCGCTGAACATCTTCGGCATGAACCTGTCTAATCCCCTCAAGGTATTTGTCCTCAAGTCTCCAGCTACCGATCAGTTCAAACATTCCAAGCATCTCTGCCTGGAAGAAAACAGAATCCTTTCCCATAATAAATTCCGCCTCGATCTGGTTCTTTGCCTTCTGGATTTCTCTATCGTCAGGCGCATTCTTTTTAATTTTGTCTACTTCTTCATATAGAGCCTTTTCAACTTCATCTATTGACCTGCCGGGTAATGCCGTCCCGTAAAGATAAAAAAGAAAAGGATATTTATGTAGGCTGCTGTATCCTGCACCTGCAGAAAGTGCAATCTGCTGCTCATTTATTAAACTCTTATATATCCTTGCGCTTTTGCCACCTGAAAGAAGAGTGGCCAGCACTTCGAGTGCAGCACTGTCTTCATGAAGGATATTCGGCGCTTTGTATGCGCACAATATATATGGCAGCTCTGCCTCTTTTTTAACAAATACCCTTTTTTCGCCCCTCTGTTCCGGTTCGTCCACCTTCATACTTTTGATATCACCACCCGCCGGTATACGACCAAATTCCTCTTTTATCTTTTTCATCAACGAATCCACGCGAATATCGCCCGCAACAACTATCAATGCGTTATTCGGCACATAGTTCGTCCTGTAATATCTCCAGAGATCATCTCTTGTTATTTCTTTTAGATCGGACATCCAGCCTATTACAGGCCATCTGTAAGGATGGTTATTAAAGGCTGTGGCTACAACCTCCTCATATACAAGGTTCTGGGGGTCGTCTTCATAGCGCATCCTTCGTTCTTCCATCACAACATCCTTCTCTGCGAGTGTTTCATCAGGATCCATAATCAAATTACGCATTCTATCAGCTTCAAGTTCTATGGAAAGATGCAGTCTATCGGGCGCAAGCTTCTGATAGTAAAATACATAATCTTTACTTGTCCCTGCATTATCAATACCCCCTGCCCTCTTGATAATCTTTGAAAAGGTCTTTGACCCGTGTTTATGAGTTCCTTTGAACATCATATGCTCAAGGAGATGACTGAGTCCTGTCTGACCTACCTGCTCATTGACTGAACCAGCGCGGTACCATATCTGAAAAACAGCCAGGGGGGCATCTGGAACTTTAAGAGCGAGGACCTTAAGCCCGTTTGCCAGCACCTCTTCATGCAAAAAAACAGGCTTTTCTACCTGTGCTTCCAGAGTTGTCTGTACACCGGCTAACGAAGCGATGACAACTAAAAATATGAGGATAACCGGAAAAATACTTTTCACCTCCTCAATCTTAACAAAGAAAAGAGCTAAGGTCAAACCGCGATAGAGACAGGTAAAACGTTAAACGAGAAACCACCTCTTCACAATGTCACTGACCTTCCTGAAAATTTACTGCTTCCAGTAAAAGAGAAGGGGCAGCCAGAAACCTATCCGGCTGCCAGAAAGGGGGTGGAAAAGAAAGATGTCTTTAAGTATTGACCTCAGTTAAAGGTTAGCTGAAACATTTGAAGAAATGATGAATAAAAGATGAAAAAATTGTGAAGATTATGTTCAGCTTTCAGGCAGTCTAAGAATAACCTGATAATATTTTCTTGCCTCCGATACTATGTATCCAATATGTAAAGGATAAGAGGCTATGCAAAAAGTCAATGTTAAAAGAGGAGGTTTCAAAGAAAGGAGGCATACACATCAAAAATATCAGGTATTTCGCAGCAAAAAATCAGGTATTTTACCGA
>CAYFYW010000417.1:0-2965 GCA_964347425.1 uncultured Nitrospirales bacterium | reverse complement strand
TTGAGAAAGATCAAGCTGGTGAAGCTATTCTAAAAATAATAATTCTATTGGAGAAAATGCTCATTGATAAAGAAATATTCCCAAGCGATTATGTTTTTTGTATAGCCAGAAAGAAAATGTAAAGCAAATGGTGAATTACGTTTCAATCATTATTATATTATCAATCATAATGGTGACAAGGTTATAAAAAATCTAGCTTTGCTTCTCCTTTGTAATCAATCTCACACGGATTTCAAACTAGAGATTTCGATCAGGACAATATTAATTAGCCGGCAAAAGCAAAATTGACATAAATACTCCCTGGGAGATCATCATGCAACGGAAGAGAGAATTTTTTATAGATGTCTTGCATATCTTTATCCTGTGCAGTCTTGCTTTTTCAAAATTCCTGTACGTGTTGTCAAGGAATGCAGAATTTTTTGTTACACGGCAATCTGAACCGGTAGATGTTATCTTTCTAGTTATCATTCTTTGTGTCTTACTTCCATTGCTGCTTGTCCTGGTCGAAAGCGTGGTCGCGCCATTTGGCCGGCGCGCTCGCAGAGGCGTACATTATTCCCTGGTGGCATGCTTGTCAGCTGTCATTGCCATTGCAGTGCTTAAGCGGTTTGAAGAATTTCCCGGGGCGGTTTTATTAACGGGATCTGTCATTCTTGCGGGAGCGGTTACTATGTGCTACATTCGTTTTAACGCGGCGCGCAAGTTTGTGACTATTCTATTTCCCGCCATATTCATCTTCCCATACTTTTTCCTGTTTGATTCAGCGGTTCACAAAATTGTATTTCCTGAGAAAGAGCCTCCTGCTTTATCCGGAAAAGCAGATAATTTCCCTCCTATTGTTTTTGTGGTGTTCGATGAATTTCCTTTAACCTCTATAATGGACGAACACCGCCGGATTGACCCGATTCGCTATCCAAATTTTGCAGCACTGGCGCGGGACGCCATCTGGTTTCGTAACGCTACCACAGTTCACGAGAGTACGATGTTTGCAGTTCCTGCTATTCTGAGCGGTTCTTATCCAGAGCAATCACGTATCCCGACTTTATCCGATTACCCGCATAATATCTTTACTTTATTGGGAGATACCTATGAGATGAAGGTATTCGAGTCGCATACAATGCTTTGTCCTGAAACTCTGTGCAAAACAGGCCGTCAAAATTTTGCAAAGCATATGCACTCTATGCTGTTAGACCTGTCCGCTATATTTCTCCATGTTGTTCTGCCCGCTGATCTCTCTGGCGGTCTTCCCATTGTAACGCAAACGTGGAAGGATTTTTGGGCCGAAAGCGTTATATCAATGTCTCAAGCTCCTGGTATGGATGATATATTGGATAGAGCACGAGCCCGGTATAAAGACCGCCCTGGACTATTTGATCAATTTGTAGAGTCCATCACTTTATCAGATAAGCCAACTCTATATTTTTTACATATCATGCTTCCCCATGTACCGTGGGAGTACCTTCCTTCGGGAAAGGTTTACACCGAAAATGGAATGAAAATTCCTGGTTTGGACTTCAAGAAGGAGAGGTGGGATGATGATGATGTTCTTGTAACTCAAGGCTATCAGCGTCATCTTTTGCAGGTCGGCTTTGTCGACAAACTCCTTGGAAACCTTCTAACCCGCCTCAGGTCAGTTGGCCTTTACGAGAGGTCCATGGTTGTCGTTACAGCTGATCATGGTGTAAGCTTCAGACCGAACGACGTCCGAAGGCCGGTTACAAAGAGAAATTTTCAGGATATCATGCCGGTTCCGCTTTTTATCAAGGCGCCTTCCCAGCGTGATGGGAAGATTAACGACCGCAACGTAGAGACAGTCGATATTCTTCCCACTATTGCAGATATTCTCGATATTCACCTCCCGTGGTCTGTGGACGGACAATCAGCGCTTGACCTTTCCCTGCCGGAGCGGAAAAAGAAAATTATTTATTTCAATAATGCTACGGAATGGCTGGTAGTTGACTCAGTTGAGCTCAAGGCAAAATATTCCACGCTTGAGAAGAAGCTTGCCCTGTTCGGTTCAGGGTCGAAACTTGATAACTTATTCAGAATTGGCCCTCATAACGAACTTGTGGGAAGGCACGTCAACTCGGCCGGTGTGACGAAGGAAGCAGATGTTGTTATGGAACTCGACCGGCCAAGGTATTATGAACTCGTTGATCTGGATACCACATTTGTACCCGCCCGGATTACGGGCCGCATCCTCAAAAGTGAAAGCAGAAATATACCACTCAATCTGGCAGTAGCTATAAACGGTACGATTCGTGCCGTAGCACGAACTTTTGATAATGAAGTAGGAGAGACGAGGTTTTCGGCGATTGTGCCCGAGACGGCGTTTCGGGAAGGCAAAAATGATGTTGAAGTTTTTGTTATATCAGGAAGCGATGGACGATCTCGACTGGCGCGTGTCCAAAAGAAGGCAAGAGTTACTTATTCGCTCACTGAATCGAGTGGGCATCGTGAAATCATCACTTCTTCAAATAAGGTGTCCGTGCCGGTTTTTCCTGAAGCCCTGACCGGGTATGTCGATGTTGTGAACATCAAAGACGATGTCGTTCATGTTTACGGGTGGGCTGCTGATGTGGAGAACTCGCAGGTACCAGAGGCTATTATAATTTTTGAAAATGGAAAATTCCTCTTCTCTGGCGGCTGCAATGAAAAGAGGCCTGATGTGGTAAACGTCTATGGAAACGCAGCATTACTGAGGACAGGGTTTAACTACCATTTTCCCTTGAGTACGTATAAGGATATTGCTGACAGCCATGTGCGCGTGTTTGCTCTGTCGAAGGAGGGCGTGGCTTCTGAACTCAGGAGACACGACCGAAAACAGGCAGCAGCTACCCGTTTCCTCATTAAACTGGATGAGGGTGGTGAGGTCTTGCAATCTTCAGACGGGATGTCCATACCTGTAATTGCAGAGGCCCTAAATGGTTCTCTGGATAATGTCAGGGTAGAAAGCGACTACGTT
>CAYFYW010000416.1:0-1771 GCA_964347425.1 uncultured Nitrospirales bacterium | reverse complement strand
CCTTGCTGCTTAAGCTTCAAAAACAAGGGTATAACACTTGCTCTGGAGCCTACTACATTGCCGTATCTTACTACTGCGAATTTAACCCTTCCGCCTGCGTAAGCGTTAGCGGCAATGAATATTTTCTCGGCAACCAGTTTCGTCGCCCCGTAAAGGTTTATGGGATTTACAGCCTTATCGGTGGATAGCGTTATAACCTTTTTGACTCTTGCGTCGATTGCAGCATCTACTATGTTATCTGCACCGACTACGTTTGTCTTAACCGCTTCAGTGGGGTTGTACTCTAAGGCAGGGACCTGCTTTAAAGCGGCGGCGTTAACCACATAATCTATGCCTTCGAATGCCCTGAAGAGTCTGTCCTTATCTCTGACATCACCGAGAAAATAACGAATCGGATATTTTCGGTCGGAGAATTTCTTGGCCATTTGATACTGTTTATACTCGTCTCGACTTAAGATTATGATTTTTTTCGGTTCATAATTCTTCAGTAGTATTTCAGTGAACTTCTGACCAAAGGAGCCCGTTCCGCCGGTAACTAATATTGCTTTGTCATTCAACATACACTACTCTCCATTTGAATTAGTACTTTGCCTGATCCCGTACCACTTAATGTTGTGGAAAGAAGTAATCAAATCATTTATTAAGAAGTAGTGAAAAATATTCAATTGTTTTCTTTAAGCCTTCGGCCAAAGGTACGGTTGGCTGCCAGTTTAATTTTTCCTTTGCTATCGAAATATCAGGACAGCGCCGTACCGGGTCGTCGTTCGGCAAAGGCTCGTGAACAATTTTTGATTTCGAGTCTATTAAATCGATTATCTTTTTGGCAAGGTCGAGAATGGTAGACTCTTCGGTTGCTCCCAAATTTACGGGACCGGTGAAGTCGTCAGAGCTGTCCATCAGCTTTATTAAACCGTCGATAAGGTTATCAACGTAACAAAAACTTCTTGTTTGGCTGCCGTCGCCATAAACGGTGATATTTTCTCCGCGGAGTGCCTGTACGATGAAATTGCTTATGACACGTCCGTCATTGGAATACATTCGGGGCCCGTAAGTATTAAAAATTCTTGCCACTTTTATCCTGAGCTTATGTTGGCGATAGTAATCAAAGAAAAGTGTTTCTGCGCATCTCTTTCCTTCATCGTAACAAGACCTCAAACCAGTCGGGTTTACATTGCCCCAGTAACTTTCCACCTGAGGATGAATTGTGGGGTTGCCGTAGATTTCTGACGTTGAAGCCTGGAGAATTTTGGCTTTTAGACGTTTTGCAAGGCCGAGCATATTGATGGTGCCGTGAACGGACGTTTTAGTGGTTTGGACAGGGTCAGACTGGTAGTGTATCGGTGAGGCCGGGCAGGCAAGATTGTAAATTTCGTCGACTTCAACATAAAGAGATAAACATATATCGTGTCTGAGTACCTCAAACAGGGGATTTGAAAGAAGCGGTGCTATATTGGTGCGACGGCCTGTATAGAAATTGTCCACACATAAAACCTCGTGCCCTTCGCTAAGCAGCCTTTCACAAAGGTGCGAACCGAGGAAACCTGCGCCGCCTGTGACCATAATCCGTTTTATTGAGTCGTAGTTTTTCATATAAGGACTTATATCCGGCAGGGAAGCGAATATCTAACCTGATACAAGTTACATTGCAATCTTTTCCTTTGAAAAAGTGTTGACTCTGAAATCCGTATTTCCACTCAGCCGATAGGATTACTTTGTGTTTTCCTGCGGCTGATTCCAGGCGGTCAATTGTAAATTGTTAGTCCTCTTAGAC
>CAYFYW010000415.1:0-2508 GCA_964347425.1 uncultured Nitrospirales bacterium | reverse complement strand
GGGCAAATACAGAGCTCTTATTTCTAATGAGCGAATTCCTCGGCAGATATGGTCACAAGGGAAGTATTCTAGTAGCTTCTGAATTCCTGAGAATTATGCAACCCGCCCCCCCAACTTTAGCAAGACAATGTATAGTATCAGACATAGAAAGCGTGATTGAACAATCTCATTTGTTTATATTCGACCTAGGGCTAATGGATTTTCCACAATTCGTTGATTCTAACGGAATCTCATTTCCAAAACCTTCTACGGAAGTTAGCCATTTTAGAAAGAAAATAGAAGAGTCCTTTCTTTTATGTGTCACGTCAGAAAGGAATCGGCTAAAGCTTGGTCTGAAATCGCGTAGAAAGTTCTTATTAATTAGTAGTCAGCATACGTGGTTTGAGCCATTAACTTATATGTCACTTGAACTTACTTTATCACCGTACAGCTCTCATATACGACAAGGTTATCTGCGATTAACTCATGAGCCCAAATTATCTCAGAAATTTTTGTCGCTTATACCCAATAGCCTTAAACTGATGATTATACGGGTTGGATGGTCCAATAAAGAAAAAATAAAGAAAGTACCCTTACTCGGTAAATTCGCAAGATCAGTATTAAAAATCCTTTCTCAATGAAGAGAAAAGACAGTCCAACGACAAGAATGGGTAAGACATCCTTCTGTCAAAGTAAAATATGGTCATATCATCTGTAAAGCGTATGGTCTGCAAAGATAATAAAAGATAAAAGAATTCATAACTGAAAAGGAGGAAGGTGGATATGGTTAAGAAAGCCTTGGTAACAGGTGCAGGTGGTTTCATAGGTAGTCATTTAGTAAAGAGGTTGAAAACTGAGGGATTCTGGGTAAGGGGTGTTGATCTAAAGTATCCAGAATTTAGTGAAACAGTTGCGGATGATTTTGTTATTGGAGATTTGAGAGATACTTACTTTTGTAGAAATATCGTAGATATGCGATTAGACGAAGTTTACCAGCTAGCAGCTGATATGGGTGGGGCTGGGTTCGTGTTCGTAGGGGAGAATGACGCGGATATTATGCATAATTCTGCAACAATTAACGTGAATATGTTAGATGCCTGTTATAGAAGAAATGTTAAGAAGACCTTCTATTCGTCATCTGCATGCATTTATCCTGAATATAACCAGATGGATCCTGAAAATCCACGGTGTTCTGAGGATTCTGCATACCCTGCGGCTCCTGATAGTGAATACGGATGGGAAAAGTTATTCAGCGAGAGGCTATATCTGGCATATCAAAGGAATAATAATATGGAAGTGAAAATCGCAAGGTACCACAACATATTTGGACCTGAGGGCACGTGGACAGGTGGCCGGGAAAAGGCTCCTGCCGCTCTTTGTCGTAAGATTGCGATGGCGGCAGATGGTGGAGAAATAGAGATTTGGGGTGATGGTAAACAAACTCGTTCCTTCTTATATATTGATGAATGTCTAGAAGGCACGGTCAGGCTAATGAGGTCAGATTTTACCGGCCCTGTAAATATCGGTTCAGAGGAGATGGTTACAATCAATCAATTGGCAGAGATGATAATGGAAATAGCAGGTAAAAAAGTGTCAATAAAGCATATTCCTGGCCCCTTAGGTGTTAGAGGTAGAAATTCGGATAACAGGTTAATCAAAGAGAAGGTGGGCTGGGCGCCCTCAACGCCATTGAGAAAGGGATTGGAGATAACTTACGCATGGATTAAGGAACAGGTGGAGAAGGTAAAATAATATGTGTACCTTTTTGAATAGATTGTAAGTTAAACTATCATGGGCTAAAAATGATCTCAAAAATCAACATTTGTGAAAAGTGGAAGACAATGGATGAACGGGTCCTCATAGAGGATCTACCGTGGCTACGATTATCTGTTGAACATGTACTCTTGCCCAATGGCAATCAAATAAAGGATTTTTATAAGATCCAGCTGCCTGAATATGCTGTTGTTGCTGCTGAAACGTTTGAAGGGTTAATAATTACAGTGGAACAATACAAACATGCTGTTGGGAACGTTATCTATAACCTGCCTGCAGGATATGTTGATTCAGGTGAGACCCCGCTGGATTGTGCAAAACGTGAATTATGTGAGGAAACTGGATACAGTGCAGAAAGGTGGATTCACTTGGGAACATTTTTTGTTGATGGAAATAGAGGCTGTTGGAAAATGCATGCTTTTTTGGCATTGAATGCATATTATGTCTCACCGCCACAGGATGATGCCTTAGAACAACTGAGGGTTATATTGAAGAGTAAAAAAGATGTTTTGCGATCATTGCTAAAAGGTCATTTTGTTACATTGGCGCCTGCTCTTACTCTAAGTTTGGCACTTTTGAATCCTTCATTCGCCCTAACTGAAAGCAAGTGACAGGGTTTTCTTTGGAAAAGTATTATTGTCCAAATCTAAGATCAAAAAAATCTATTTTTTCAGGTATGAGGGGCAGTTATATTATCACAGCCAAACGCCAGAATTATAGGTATTAACTGTGATTGGAATACATGTTGGAAGGTAC
>CAYFYW010000414.1:0-2626 GCA_964347425.1 uncultured Nitrospirales bacterium | reverse complement strand
ATTTCTTTAAAATCTTATCTATAGCTGACTTGAAATCATCAAAAGACCTGTTTCTCATCCTCTTACCGTTCAGGAAGAGAGTGGGCGTACCTCTCACACCAACTTTTGAGCCAAGATTCATATCTTCCCGTATCTGCTGGTCATATTTATCACTGTTATAGTCTGCCTCAAACTTCTTAATATCCAATACTATTTGTGTGGCAAATTCCTTGAATTTTTCTTCGGTGAGTTTGTTATAGTTTTCAAAAACGATATCATGCATCTCCCAGTATTTACCTTGTTCCCCTGCTGCATGGGCGGCTTTAGCCGCATTCTTTGCCTGCTTATGAAACGACAGAGGGAAATTTTTGAATACCAGTTTTACCTCTTCCGGGTAAGCGTCCAAAACCTCTTTCAGGGTCGACTGTAATCTTGAACAGTAAGGACACTGAAAATCCGAGAACTCAACAATAGTAACCGGGGCATTTTTGTTGCCTTTCACAGGAGAACTTCCAACAGGTATATTGTGGGCTTTATCAAAATCGATTTCAGGTTTTCTCGGCTGGAAGAATTTCAAAATCTTCTTCTGGTTCTCTTCAATAGCAGCCATCTTTGTAAGGATTTCTTCTTGTTTTTGTTCAATCTCATTGAGCTTCTTTTCGTCCGTGCAGCCTGCAATAAACAAAGGCATCAGGATGAATGCAACTATTACGGCTAATTTGCGAGCCATCGTGTATTTCCTCCCTTAAAGAATCAAGTTTCCGATTATCTGTTTATCCAGAGGATAAAATCGATATTAAGTATACCATATCAGCAAGAATTTTTCTCAAGCCGTTTATGCTACCCAAAAACAGAGATAGAATAGTTTCCTGGGTAACAGTGTTTCTATATCGGGATTTGGGTGGTATCTGAAAAAGGCCTGAAATAGAAATAACTCAGGGGGCCTAGACCTCAGAAGAAGAAATGAGCTTCTCAAGTATTCTGTCTTCGTATTCCCGGAAAGAGATGTTTCCGAAAGAAAAGTCTTCTATGTTCAGTGGTTTTTTTCTCATCATGTTTAATTTCATGAGCTTAAAGTTAATCTCTCTCAGCTTCTTCAAACGCTCTTTATTGTCATCCAGAGTATCAAAAAGACTCTTAAGGTTTACAATTTCATTTCTCAGCTCAAGTTCAGGAGGGAGGTAACCGCTATTTTTTAAAAGTCTGTAGGCAATCCTGAGGTCTTCAGGAATCCATGTTTCATCCTCAAAGACAAGGGGCCTACCCTGACCCGGCAAATTCTCAAACAAGCCGTTATCCATAGCCTCACGTATTCTTCTCTCCGCTATTTTCTGAAAGATGTACATTTCCCCCTTTTTTCGGGTATCACAACGCTGAGCAGAGAAGCAATCCCATTTTCTTCTCGCTTTTCCCTTCTCTTTACCCAAAAACTGCAATTAGCCACAGAGTTCCCCCTAAAATAATAAACACATTCTCTAAATTTTTTCTCTGAGACCCCTATGGCAAAAAGAAATATTCTTAAAAAATTAACGAGCTATTGTCTTTCTTAGTTGAATTTAATTTCATCTCCGTGTTCTCTGCCCTGTACCGTCTGGTACAGGGCTCTGTGGTTTTCTAAATTCATTATTTGGTTTATAATCTATGGCACTACGGTAACCACTACACTGTCATAGTACGCCTGACCTATATCTATTGAGCCATTCATGTTCATATCTACGCCAAAATAGATGCTATAAATGCCTGCAGGCAATTCTGAAACATTCAATATCTCATAAGGAGTCAGGTCAAATAAAGGACTTTGATAAGTAACAGCTATGCCACGTAACCAGCCCCGTGATAGATTGTAATAATACCAGCCAAAAGGTGTGTCAGCCAGTGCCCACCAGTCTGCGTTTTCACCTGAACTGTCCCCTGCATCAAGTTCCACAGTTACTGAAAGTATTTCACTCTGAGTTATTGTCAAAGGCCCGTCCGAGCCGTTTGCCTTTAAATCAGCTACGGGCGGTTCTGATAAAGACCCCAGATAGTCATGGACAAAGACATCGGAATAACCATTTGTATCACCGGCCGTCAGGTTCGAGGCCCACGAAAAGAACGCCACGTATCGGCCGTCGGAGGAGATGGACGGCTTATAACTATCCCCGTTGCCCTGCACGCCTGCTGAGTCAACGCTGACTCTCATGGTCTGCCCTGTTGTGCGGTCACGGACAAAGACATCCCACGAACCGTTTGTATCGTCAGCAACAAGGTTGTCAGCCCAGGACTCGAATGCCACGTACCGGCCGTCATAAGAGACGGACGGGTTATAGCTCCAGCCATTACCATCCATCCCTGCCGGGTCAACACTGATACGGGTGGTCTGTCCTGTGGTACGGTCATGGACAAAGATATCCCACATACTATTGGTATCGCCGGCTACCAGATTTGTAGCTTCAGAATTGAACGCCACATATCTTCCGTCAGAGGAGATGGACGGACCGTAGCTCCAGCCGTTACCTTCCATCCCTGCCGGGTCAACACTGACACGGGTGGTCTGCCCTGCTGTACGGTCATGGACAAAGACATCCCACATACTATTGGTATCGCCAGCTACCAGATTTGTAGCTTCAGAATTGAACGCCACATATCTTCCGTCAGAGGAGATGGA
>CAYFYW010000413.1:0-2575 GCA_964347425.1 uncultured Nitrospirales bacterium | reverse complement strand
ACCTTCTTGAGCTCTCTGCCCTTTTTTGTCTTATCTGAAATCTGATGCGCTGTTTCAGTATCCCCACCTTTAGCAGAGGTTATTGCTGAAAATTTCCTAATCAGTTTTTTCATTTTATTTTCCAATCAGTCTATAAAATTATGTTCTAAGTTGATTTTGAATCTTTGGAGCACGGTAGCTCTGTTTTCTTTTGCTAAACTTTTTCTGCTGGTGGCTTTGTTCACACATAATGTCTTTTGCCGTCTTAAACTCACCTGCTTCTGCAAATGTAATTGCCATCATTATTTTTTCAAGTCTTCCTATCTTCCTTACTCTCTTTTCAGTCCTTATTTCGTTCATGAGCTGTTTTGCCGTACTAAACTCTCCTGCTTCTGCAAATGTTGCTGCGACCATAACGCTTTCGATTCTTTTCATTAAATTTTGCAATTTTTTCATTTCCTTTCCCTCCTTTTTTTAGTTCTGAAGATATCAATATCAATATGCGTGCCAGACTGTAACTCTTTGAAATTATTGAAAAGTTAAATTTGGATTTGACAAATTACTGTTTCAAATATGAACAGAGATGAACATATATGAACGTGAGGGGAAAGTCATTTACTATTTAATAAACTAATGTCTATCTTTTTCATTATATTCCCGGACAAAGCTAAAACCTTCCTGAGAAGGTGACAGAACGCATCGGATCTCTTATAAGATAGCCGAGCTACCTTAGGATTATTTCCGGTAGCTCGGTTTTTTTAATTTGATGATGTGACTGACGTTTTTTTCCTGAGACAAAATAAGACACTTCCAAAAAATAAGGATATTAATGGTAGATATTTAAATAGGATGCTTTCTATTAAATGTTAAATTCTGGGTTGTGAAGATAAAGATGTGGCAACCGAAATCGTATGAGGGATTTTTTGAACTAACGATTTTGATTGCATTGGAGACTATTATTTTTTTAGAGACCTATTCAAACCTAAAAGAAGTTGTTTCTTCTTCACAACAGGACATGTATGGCTATATAATTTCCGCATAGATTTTGCCTGTTATAACCGTTTTACATTTGAAAACATTAGAAATGTACCCTCAGGGCAAGACCTTCCATATACATTCAAAATTGCAGATAACCACCAGAGGGCCTCCGGTATTGTCTTTTACTATACGGCCATTATTATCGACTGACAACACCAGGTCATGCGGTTTTAATAATGTACCGTTAAAGCCTGATTTCTCAAGTTTCTCTTTGGCCTTTTCAAGTAAAAACATGCTTTGATCTATTTTAAGGATTCCCCTTCCGGCAGCTTCAGCAAGGTCTACACGCGAGTAAAGAGGACCTGACTGTCTGGCAACCCAGTCATCGGGACCGTTGTAATAGCCCCTGATAGATATGTAGTTATGATTTTCCTGCAGGACGGGTTTCCCTTCCAGGTCACGGATACCTTTATGTGACTCATATCTTCTCAGGTCAGAGGACCTCTCTATCTTGCAGGTCCCTGTCATATAAATGGCTCTTACATAGGCGCAGGGAATTCCCATGCTGGTCAGTTCAAGGGCAATAGCAGATTCTTCGAAGGGACTGTTTATACCGAATTTTTGTATCAGCGGGGCATACTCTTTATCGTCTTTGTCCGGCAGTTCTCCTACCCTTGAAGTATGCCATACTAAATGAACATTGTCCTTGGTTATTGTATGGAATGTCTCTTTCGTGCCGGGTAGCCCGATAGACGGGGTTTTCCTCCATCTCTCAGGCAGAAAATAATCAAATAGCCCGGCATTGTTTCCGACAACCCACAGGTTTCCACCCGTACTTTCCGTGTGTCCGTAAATGTACGGCACACCGTAAATTTCCATTTTACGCAGATGGCCTGGCAAAGGTGTAGGTGTGAAGCGATCCCTTTGATAGTCCAGATAAGAGTGCCTTTTGGATTCCTTGACTAATGCATCATGTTCAGGTGTGCGGAGAAGGAGTTCATAATCGACTATTGAGTATCTGCCGCTGTTGATGAGTTCGTAAATATAAGCGATCTGATTTTTTACGGAATTCTTTGACAGGTCCCGTCCGGTTTCCATCGTCTGCTCAGTATGCTCATGGCTCATTATAATATGCTCCGGTTTCATATCAGCAACAAGGTACCCCTTTTTTTTAATCTCCATCATAACGATCTGATTAAGGGTCTTGAGGTTATGCACAAGCTCATCATGTCCGATATTAATATGTTCGAAAATTTCAGAGAGGTTGAGACCGTCAATCCACTGGTAAATGAGTTTGTACTGTTTTAATATGTCCAGATCTATGCCGGGGTGTCTTGCCCGTATTCTGTTGATCTTGCGCCTTGATCTTCCGCTCTGCCAAAACTGCATCTTTTGAGGCGGCACATAGATTGCCAAAGGACGCTGTGTTTTTATTTTTAGATGTTTAGGACCGAACAGGCTCTCTTCCACTTCCGAAACAAGAGAGAACTCTTCCCATGGGCTGTTAAACTCTGCATCACAAAACTCCTCCAATGTATGGGTGTCCAGAGGGACATCCTCGCCAACGCGGCAGTTCTTGACGACAAGGTCAAGGCTTATTCCATTTACTCTTTTTGTC
>CAYFYW010000412.1:0-5046 GCA_964347425.1 uncultured Nitrospirales bacterium | reverse complement strand
GAGCAATAACCGGTCCTATCCATGGAAGAGGTATTAAAAACAGGATATCCCACTCAAACACTGATGAGGGCCAGTCAAGCAGGGCTTTGAGCCAGACGTAATAGAAAATATCCCAGATACCAAAGCAGAGCAGAAAATAGGCAAAACGTTCCCATAGTTTTTTAGCAATAAACAGTGCCACGGAAAGGAGCATGAATATTGTAGCGAGTTCACGGAGCAGTTCAATGCCGATCATGTTGTCGGCTATCGGTATTAGGGGAAATCTAAAACCTCCTGGATAGTAGATTGCACGCAGATAAACGACAACGGCTGACTCCACAAACGCCATAGATATGCTGAAAACTGAGATCCAGATAAATTTTGTGATAAGTTTCATTATACTGGCAGACATGTTTTGCTATGGATATAAATTATAATGCTTTTATAAATTAGTTGCCAGCGCATCTGTCCAAAATAAAATATTTACGGAGGCTGAACACCTCATAAACACAATGAATCGATCAGAGATTCGCCGGGGCGAACTGTTTTTTTGAATGTCAGACCGCAGCCAGCCTCCCCGTTTATGATTGTTTTAGAGAGTTGAGAGTTACCAGGTTTAAAATGTGACAGAAGAGCGGAGATAGAAATGTTTTATGGGTAGCATTTCCATACCTGCCCGAAATGTTTTACAATTAAGGATGTCTGTAAATATCCCGATAAAAGACATACAATTTGTCCTGCTTGACATGGACGGGACTCTGCTGGATTTGTATTTTGATGAATATTTCTGGGGGCACCTTGTGCCAGAAAAGTATGCGGAGAAACACAACATAACCTTTGGTGCTGCACAGGACTATTTATTCAAGACATACAGGAGACATGAAAAAACCCTGAAGTGGTGCGACCTCGACTTCTGGTCGAAAGAGCTCCACCTGGACATCCCTGCGCTTACTGAACAGATAAGACACCTTGTGGAGGTACACCCGCATGTTGTAGATTTTTTAAAGATGTTGAGAAGACGCAGGAAAAAGGTCTTTCTCGTGACAAACGCTCATTATAAATCCATCAATATTAAGTTTAAAAAGACACAGATAGGAAAATATTTTAATTCTGTATTATGTTCCTTTGATACCGGATATCCAAAGGAAAGTATTGGATTCTGGTTCAAGGCAGAGAAGCTGTTGAAGTTTGATAAGGCGAAAACACTTTTTATTGATGATACCGAGGATGTATTGAAGACGGCAAAGGAATACGGGATCAGATACTTGTTTTTCAAGGCAGTGGCAAATTCAAAATCAGAACCAAAAAAATCAAATGAATTTTCGGTAATAAGTGATTTCAGGGAACTAATGAAAGACACGCCATGATTCTGGATCTTGGTTTAAGGTTACGCAGTTCGTATCGGTTACGTATATCGGCGACGTTAAAAAGCCGAACGACGTAACCGATTGACGAAACGGGCCCTGTACCGGTATCGGTTCGGGGCGGCCTACTTATTCATCATCTCAAGAAAATCCTTGTTGCTCTTTGTCCCGTTAAGTTTTCCAAGCAGGAATTCCATACTTTCTACAGTACTCAGTGGAGTAAGAACTTTCCTCAGGATCCACATTCTGTTGAGAATTTCCCTTTCTACAAGTAGTTCTTCTTTTCTCGTACCTGAGGCATTAATATCAATACTCGGGAATATTCTCTTGTCGACAAGTTTTCTATTGAGATGCAATTCCATATTTCCCGTGCCTTTAAATTCCTCAAAAATAACGTCGTCCATTCTGCTACCCGTATCGACAAGTGCCGTTGCAATGATTGTCAGGCTTCCTCCTTCTTCTATGTTTCTTGCGGTTCCGAAAAACCTCTTTGGTTTCTGAAGAGCATTGGAATCAAGACCACCAGATAAAACTTTTCCACTTGCGGGGATTACTGCATTGTATGCCCTCGCAAGGCGTGTTACTGAATCAAGGAGAATTACAACATTCTTTTGTGATTCAACAAGTCTCTTTGCCCTCTCGATAACCATTTCAGAAACCTGGCAATGTCTCTGCGGAGGTTCGTCAAAAGTGGAACTTATTATCTCTGCGGAGGGTACCTGTCTTTTCCAGTCGGTGACCTCCTCGGGTCTTTCGTCTATCAGAAGTATTATAAGATGAATTTCAGGGTGATTTTTCTTATTTGCTTTAGCTATGGATTGAAGTAACATTGTCTTACCTGTTCTCGGAGCGGCAACGATCATCCCCCTCTGTCCCATGCCAATCGGGGTGATAAGATCCATGACCCTTGTAGAATAGTCATTTTTATCGTATTCGAGTTTTATTTTGTCCGTCGGATAATAAGGGATAAGGTTGTCAAAAAGCGGTCTCTCGATATTTTCTTCAGGGGATTCGTGATTGATAGCTTCTACCTTAAGGAGGGCAAAATAACGTTCGCTTTCTTTTGGAGGCCTGATCTGACCTGTGACAAGGTCGCCGGTTCTGAGGTTAAATCTCCTTATCTGAGAAGGTGAAACATATATGTCGTCAGGGCCGGGAAGATAACTATAGCCAGATGAACGGAGAAAACCGAAGCCATCAGGAAGAATCTCGAGCACACCTTCACCAAAAATAAGCCCTGTCTTTTCTATCTGGGCTTGCAATATTGCAAAGATGAGGTCCTGTTTTCTAAGACCTCTTGCGCCTTCGACCCTCAAATCCTTTGCCACTTTTGTGAGTTCGTCGATGGTCTTTTCCTTGAGTTCAGTGATATTCATCCCGTTGCCTGATGATTTATTATTTTTATTCATGCGTTCTCCTTGGTTTCTGATTTTATCATTCATGGGATTGTGACTTATCTTTTTTTGAGGGAATACATATTTTAGGAAAAATGTACTATAAAAAATATTATTTTTGGAGGTAATGCATTTAATTAAAACGATAATGGGATTTAAAAGAAGAACTTACCTGACAATTTCACAATACTAAAATAATTAATATTTGTCAATAGTAAAATTATAACACTTTGTTTTTTAAGGTAAAGTTTACAGCTAAAGAGATGATTGGCACGGACTTTAACAGCCCCAGTTATATTTTTACACCGTTAGAGAAAGCCAACGATTTTAATCGGTGGTCATCACCGCTTGAAGCAGACGGTGGTTTAAAGCCACCGTCTGCGTAAACCGTATAGAGATTGAAGTTCTCTAAGGGGTTTACTATTTTACGGGGGTTAATTGAAGTTTTGGGTAAAAGAAAAATCGCAGAAAATAGCTATTTTGTGAGGGCGGTAATTCCTGTTGATTATTTAATATGATATTCAAATTCAGATGCTATAATTAATATTATTTATTTTAACGTCCTTATTATTTAAGGATATATTAAATTGTTTCCATCATCATTATGTTTCCTGTAAGGCCGGAAAAAGAAAGGGCGCTTAGAGAAAAACTCAAAAGTCTCGGTATTTACGAGAAAGACATAAGGGAGACTTTCATCCGTTCTCGAGGCAAAGGCGGACAGAAAGTTAACAAGGCCTCCACCTGTGTTTACCTCAAACACTTGCCTACCGGAGTTGAGGTGAAGTGCCAGAAGAGCCGTTCTCAAGGGCTCAACCGGTACTTTGCACGGGAGCTCCTTTATGTAAAGATGGACCGGCTGATAAAAGGGAAAAAGAGTGAAGAAAAACAGCGTATTGCAAAAATAAGACGGCAGAAACAAAAGCGCTCAAAGCGCGCCAAGGAAAAAATGCTTGCAGAGAAAAGGCTGCATTCCAGAAAGAAAAGAGAGCGTTTTTTCAACTCCGACCTTGAAGAACTATAACTGGAGATTTGCCCTGTCTTCTGAAGAATGGCATATCTGTGGACTCTTTCTGCATTACGGAGCATTTATGGGTGTGACAGAAGGGTTGCAGAGATGGTATATGCGGGATGCCCATAGACCGGCGGCGACATTCTACTACGGCACATTTACTACTTTTGCATGGGCACTGCTTTTCCTGATATTATGTGTAATACCACAGTCAAAAGGGGGCACATCATGATTGATATAGAAATACCCGGTTTTGGATTTGTAAAGCTAAATCATCTTGTTTCAGATTTTACGGGAACTCTGTCGGTGGGCGGGAAACTCCTGCCGGGCGTAAGAGAACAGTTGAACAAAATAGGAGATTTACTCACTATCCATATCCTGACTTCAGATACTTTTGGGAAGGCTAAATCCGAACTCAGGGGCGTTCGTTGTAGAACACATATACTGAAAGGGGATTATCATGATCTCCAGAAGGAGCGATACGTGGAAAATCTCGGGGCTTCTTCAGTTGTTGCCTTTGGTAACGGGAATAATGATAGGAAGATGCTCCAGGTTGCACGGCTTGGGATAGCGGTTACAGAGGGAGAAGGCTGTTCTATTGATGCTTTAATGGCGGCAGATGTACACGTTGTGAGTATAAAAGCTGGATTCGATCTACTTCTTAGTCCCAAAGGGTGTAAGGCCACACTCAGATATTAAGACATCCTTAAGGATGTCTGATTTCACAGATAAAAAATAGATTACACAGATAACACAATTGTGGTATAGTCATAAAGTCATTAGTCATTGAGTCACTAAAATCAACTTCCCGGTGACAGTGAACCATTTATGCATAATGATGAGCTACCAACATCCGATTTAAATCTGCGTAATCGTTTTTTGAAATCTCTGTAAAAATATTTTGGAGGAATAACTGGATTTATTTGAGATTCTATTTCCTGTTTCAGGAGTTAAAACCTATATATTCATTCCTCCTCTCGTTGCATTTTTCATTTCATTTTTTACCTCAATGAGCGGGGTTTCAGGAGCCTTTCTACTGCTTCCTTTCCAGATGAGTGTGCTCAACTATACAAGTCCTTCTGTGAGTGCCACAAATCTTGTCTTCAATATCGTTGCCATTCCCAGCGGAGTTTACCGCTATATTGGAGAGAAGCGAATGGCGTGGCCGTTGACCTGGGTTATTATTCTCGGAACACTTCCCGGCGTATTCATCGGTTACTGCATAAGGGTGCTCTATTTGCCCGACCCTAGGGTGTTTAAGCTTTTCGTAGGCTGTGTGCTTTTCTATATCAGCTTTCGG